>NZ_JBJLRD010000100.1:0-5024 GCF_050871305.1 Kineococcus gypseus
CCCCCCCCCCCCCCCCCCCCCCCCCCCCCCCCCCCCCCCCCCCCCCCCCCCCCCCCGCGGCCGCCCCGCCCCCCCCCCCGCCGCCCCCCCCCCCCCCCCCCCCCCCCCCCCCCCCCGACCACCTCGCCGTCGCGCACCGAGGGTGACGTCTCGGCCAGCGAACCCCACCGGGTGTGGCAGGCCGCCGCCGCGGCCGAGGGGGGTGCCAGGCCCACCAGGCCCGCACCCAGGAACAACGACGCCAGCGCCGTGCCACGCCTTCGCGCTGGGCTCCTCACCGCTGACCGCTCCATCGCGGCCTCCTCCCGGCGGGGGCGGCACCGCACCGCCCGGCCGCCACCTGCATCGTCCTCCCGCCGGCGCGGCGCGTCGAGGCCCGCGCCCTCCGGCACGGACCGCCGCCGCGCGTACCGTGCGGGCCGTGCTGCTGTGGCTGAACGGCCCCTTCGGGGGCGGCAAGACGCAGACCGCGCACGAGCTGCACCGGCGCCTGCCCGGCAGCGCGGTGTGCGACCCCGAGCACGTCGGGTTCGGCCTGCACCGCGCGCTGCCGGCCGCGCTGCGCGGCGACTTCCAGGACCTGCGCTCGTGGCGCTGCGGCGTGGTGGAGGTGCTCGACCTGGCCGCCTCGCGCTGGGACGGCGTCGTCCTGGTGCCGATGACGGTCGTCGAGCCGGAGGTGTTCGAGCAGACCGTCGGCGAGCTGCGCCGGCGCGGCCACGACGTGCGCCACGTCGCCCTGCTGGCGCGGCCGGCGACGGTGCGGCGCCGGCTGCGCGAGCGCTCGCTGGGCCGGGTGCTGGCCGCCGCGACCGCCCACCGGGGCACCGCGCCGGGGGAGTCGTTCGCCCTGGCGCGCCTGGAGCGCTGCCTGGAGCTCCTGTCCCGCCCCGAGTTCGCCGAGCACCTGCACACCGACGACCTGGACGTGCCCGCCGTCGCGCAGCGGGTCGCGGCGCTGTGCGGGCTGCACCCGTCGCCGCCGGCTGGGCCGTTGCGCGCCGTGGTGCAGCGGCGCGCCACCGCGCTGCGCCACGTGCGGCTGCGCTGAGCGGCGCGCGGGAGACCCGCCGGGGGACCGCCCGCGCGGGGGACCCGCCGGGGAAACACCTGCGCGGGGGACCCGCCGGAGAACCGCCCGCGCGGGGTCCCGGACGCGCGAACGCCCCGGACGCGTCGGCGTCCGGGGCGTTCGCGGGTGGCCGCCCAGGCGGGCGGGCCGACCGGGCGGCGTCAGCGGCCGTCGCGGTCCAGGTCGCGGTCGGTGGTGCCGCGGCCGGTCGTGGTGTCGTCGTCCAGCTCGATCTTCTCCTCGCGCACCTCGGCGGAGACGGTCTCCTCACCGGTGACGGTCTTGGTGCCCAGGCGCACCCGCTCCACCGGCACGGTCTCCTTCGCGGCCACCGCGCGCTCCTCGTGCAGGGTGACCTCGTGCTCCTCCTCGGTCAGGTCCCCGCCCGCCAGGGCCGCGCCGCGGTTGGCGTCGGTGATCGGCTCGCGCTCGACGACCAGCTCCTCGTGGCTGACGGGCACGCTGTGGGTGACGTGCTCGCTGACGATGTGCTTGCGCAGGCGCGCCCGGCCGGACACGCGGGACTCGGTGCCCACGTGCAGCTCCTCCTTCGAGCGCGTCATCGCGTCGTCGGTGTTCGGGCCGGAGGTGTCGTGGCCCGCCCCGCGCACGTCGTCGCGCACGTCGTCGCGCAGGCCGTGCTCGCCGGTGGTGGTGCCGCGCGAGGCCGCCAGGTCCGCGGTGCCGGTGGTGCCCGTGGTGGTGCCCGTGGTGGTGCCGGTGGTGCCGCCGGTGTAGGTGCCGCCGGAGGAGGCGATGCCGTAGTAGCGGTACAGGTCGTCCTCGTCGGACTCGCTCAGCTCGTGGCCGGGGTCGTGGTGCGGGGCGTCCTTGACCTTGGCCTTCTCGAACGGCACGGTCAGGCGGTCGCCGCTCACGGAGGCCTGCGCCAGCGGGATCAGGGAGACGTTCGAGCCGAACAGGCCGGTCTTGACCGAGACCCACTCCGGCTGGTTGCTGGCGTTGTCCAGGTAGACCTCGTCCACCTTGCCGATCTTGTCGCCGTCGTTGTCGTAGACGGTGGTGCCGTAAAGCGCGTCCGCGGTGAAGGTGTTGCTGCTCATCGGTCTCCTCCAGTGCTTCGTCGGGTCTGCCCGGGGTGCCGGCGCGTGCGGCTCACCCGGGTTGTGCGGTTCGTGGCGTCGTGCAGTTCGTGGGGCCGTGCGGTGCGTGCAGCCGTGCGGTGCCTGCGGCTCGCCGGGTCAGCGGCGGCGCGAGGTCAGCGAGCCGGCGATGGTCACGCCGACGGCCGCGACGGCGACCTGCAGGATGAGCTCGATCCAGTCGATGCCCGGGGTGTTCGCCACGCCGATCGCCGACGCCAGGAAGGTGCCGATGATGGCGGCGACGATGCCGACCAGGATCGTGACGAGGATCGAGACGTTCTGCCGTCCCGGCAGCACGAGCCGGGCGAGCGCACCGATGATCAGGCCGATGACGATGGCGGTGATGATTCCGGTGATGGTCACGGAGGGCTCCTCCTGCGTCGAGGCCCGGGTGCGGGGCTCGCCGTCCCGGTGGTGCACGGGGAGCGCGGCGCCCGCGAGCGGGGACTCTCCCCGCCGTCGACCGGACCGGTCACCACTGCTCGATGACGTGATCGAGGTAACCACCGCCCCGACCCGACCGCACGCCGAAACCCCCCGGGCGGGGGACGTCCCCCGTTCGGGTCAACGGGTGGATGCAGTGAGTGATCGGATGCGTGTCGTGCGTGACGAGCGGTGCCCGAGCGCGGCGCCCGGCGCGCGCGGCGCCCGGGCGGTAGAACGGTCGCGTGGCCGACACCCCGCCCGCCGAACCGACCGCCACCCCGTTCGCCGACCTCGACGCCTTCGCCGCCCTGCCGCGCCTGAGCGGCCTGGCGCTGTCCGCCGACGGCACCCGCCTGGTGACGACCGTGGCGACCCTCACGCCCGACGCCACCCGCTGGCGCGCGGCGCTGTGGGAGGTCGACCCCGCCGGGCGGCGCGCGGCCCGCCGCCTGACGCGCTCGGCGGCCGCGGACTCCTCCCCGGTGTTCGCCCCCGACGGCACGCTGCTGTTCACCTCCGCCCGCCCGGACCCCGAGGCGCCGGGCGAGGAGGACGCCCCCGCGGCGCTGTGGGCGCTGCCCGCCGCCGGCGAGGCGCGCGTGGTGGGCACCCGCCCCGGCGGGTTCTCCGCGCCGCTGGTCGCCCGCACCGGTGGGCGCGTCGTGGTCACCTCCGCCACCCTGCCCGGCGCCGACGCCGCCGAGGACGGGCCCACCTCCGACGCCGCGCGGCGCGCCGCCCGCCGCGAGCGCAAGGTCACCGCGGTCCTGCACGCGCGCGTGCCGGTGCGGTACTGGGACCACGACCTCGGCCCGGACGAGCCGCGGTTCCTCGCCGCCGACCTGCCGGGCGACGAGCCCGCCGCGGGCGCGCGCGACCTGCTCACCTGGACGGACCTGACGCCCGCGCCGGGCCTGCGCCACCTGGAGGCGTCCGCGGCGCTGACGCCCGACGGCTCCGAGCTGGTGGCCACCGAGGTCGTCGCCCACCCGCGCGGGGACCAGCACGTGCGCCTGGTGGCGATCTCCACCGCCGACGGTTCCCGGCGGGTGCTCGCCGACGACCCCGAGCGCGAGTTCGGCGCCGTGGCCGTCTCCCCGGACGGGCGCCACGCCGCCGCGATCGCCGAGTCGCGCTCGACCCCGCGGCGCCCGCCGACGGTGCGGCTGGTGCTCGTCGCCCTCGACGGTTCCGGCGTGCGCGAGGTCGTGCCCGGCCGGGAGTTCTGGCACGCCGCTCCGCAGTGGGGCCCCGGCTCCGACGAGCTGTTCCTCGCCGCCGACGAGCACGGCGCCGCACCGGTGTTCCGCGTCGACGTCGCCACCGGGCAGGTGGTGCGCCTGACCGGCGACCGCGGCGCCTACTCCTCGCTGCAGGTCTCCCCGGACGGCGCGTACGTGTACGCGGTGCGCTCGGCCGTGGACGCCCCACCCGCCGTGGTGCGCCTGGACGCGCGCACCGCCGACGGGCTGCCGCACCCGCTGCCCGGCCCCGCCCCGGCACCGGCGCTGCCCGGAACCCTCACCGAGGTCACCACCACCGCCGCCGACGGCAGCGCCCTGCGCGCCTGGCTGGCGCTGCCCGCCGCCGCCTCGGCCGCGGACCCCGCGCCGCTGCTGCTGTGGGTGCACGGCGGGCCGCTCGGCTCGTGGAACGCCTGGTCGTGGCGCTGGAACCCGTGGCTGGCCGTCGCCCGCGGCTACGCCGTCCTGCTGCCGGACCCGGGGCTGTCCACCGGGTACGGGGCGCAGTTCCTCGCGCGCGGCTGGGGGGCGTGGGGCGCCGAGCCTTACACCGACCTCATGGCCGTCACCGACGCCGCCCTGGAGCGCGAGGACCTCGACGCCACCCGCACCGCCGCCATGGGCGGCTCGTTCGGCGGGTACGTGGCCAACTGGATCGCCGGGCACACCGACCGCTTCCGCGCGATCGTCACCCACGCGAGCCTGTGGTCGCTGAGCGGTTTCGGCGCCACCACCGACGCGCCCTGGTACTGGTCGCGGGAGGTGACGCCGGCGATGGTCGCCGCCAACGACCCCTCCGCGCACGCGGCGTCCATCACCACGCCCGTGCTGGTCATCCACGGCGACAGGGACTTCCGGGTCCCGATCGGGGAGGGCCTGGCGCTGTGGTGGGCGCTGAACGAGCACTGGGACGGCGACCCGGAGGAGCTGCCGCACCGGTTCCTGTACCTCCCCGACGAGAACCACTGGGTGCTCACCCCGCAGCACGCGATCCTCTGGTACGAGACGGTGTTCGCGTTCCTCGCGGCGCACGTGCACGGGGCGGGCTTCCACGTGCCGGACCTGCTGCGCTGACGCGCCGGGGGGGGGGGGGGGGGGGGGGGGGGGGGGGGCGCCGGCCCGCCCCCCCCCCCCCCCCCAGGAGTGGGTGTTTGCGGGAGCGGGCGGGCTACAAGA
>NZ_JBJLRD010000101.1:0-4970 GCF_050871305.1 Kineococcus gypseus
CGGGCGCGGTCCCGCGCGGTGACCCCGGCGGCGACCGGCCGGGCGGCTCGCGGCCACCCGGCGGCCGGGGGGCCGACACCAGGGGCGGGGCCCGCCGCCGGGCCCGGCGCCCGGCCCGTCCGGCGGCACCGCCGCCGCCGGGCTGGGAGGGGGGCGCCGGTGGCAGGATGAGGACCATGACGGCGACGACCCGGGCCGGTTCTGCCGCCCCCCTCCCCGCGATCCCCCGCGCCGACGAACCCGCCGGGCTGCCCGAGGACCGCTTCGCCGACCGCGAGCTGTCCTGGCTGGCGTTCAACGAGCGCGTCCTGGAGATGGCCGAGGACCCCGGCACCCACCTGCTGGAGCGGGCCCGGTTCCTGTCCATCTTCGCCAACAACCTCGACGAGTTCTTCATGGTGCGCGTGGCCGGCCTCAAGCGCCGCATCGCCACCGGCCTGGCCGTCACCGCCGCCAGCGGCCTGGAGCCGCGCGAGGTGCTCGACGCCATCGCCGCTCGCGCCCACGAGCTCGCCGAGCGGCACGCGGAGGCGTTCCTGCAGGGGGTGCGCCCGGCGCTGGCCGAGGCGGGCATCACGATCGTGCGCTGGGACGCGCTCTCGGCCAACGAGCAGGTGCGCCTGCACGGGTTCTTCCGCGACCAGGTCTTCCCGGTCCTCACGCCGCTGGCGGTGGACCCCGCCCACCCGTTCCCGTACATCTCCGGGCTCTCGCTGAACCTGGCGGTCGTGGTGCGCAACCCCACCACCGACAAGGAGCACTTCGCGCGGGTGAAGGTCCCCCCGCTGCTGCCGCGGTTCGTGGCGGTGGCGCAGGCCGACGGCGAGGACGCGCGCTCGGCGCGGTTCGTGCCGCTGGAGGACGTCATCGCCGTGCACCTGGACCAGCTGTTCCCGGGCATGGAGGTCGTGCAGCACCACACGTTCCGCGTCACCCGCAACGAGGACCTCGAGGTCGAGGAGGACGACGCGGAGAACCTGCTGCAGGCGCTGGAGAAGGAGCTGCTGCGCCGCCGCTTCGGCCCGCCGGTGCGCCTGGAGGTCGCCTCCGACGTGGACCCGACGGTGCGCGACCTGCTGGTGCGCGAGCTGGGCGTGTCCGAGCAGGAGGTCTACGAGCTGCCCGAGCCGCTGGACCTGCGCGGCCTGGGCGACATCGCCGACATCGACCGCCCGGAGCTGAAGTTCCCCAAGTTCGTCGCGCGCACCCACCGCGACCTCACGGACGGCGCCGAGACGGCCAAGCCCTCGGACGTGTTCGGCGCCATCCGCAACCGCGACGTGCTGCTGCACCACCCCTACGACTCGTTCTCCACGAGCGTGCAGGCCTTCCTGGAGCAGGCCGCGGCCGACCCGCGGGTGCTGGCCATCAAGCAGACCCTGTACCGCACCTCGGGCGACTCCCCCATCGTCGACGCCCTCATCGACGCCGCCGAGGCCGGCAAGCAGGTGCTGGCGCTGGTGGAGATCAAGGCGCGCTTCGACGAGCAGGCGAACATCTCCTGGGCGCGCAAGCTCGAGCAGGCCGGCGTGCACGTGGTGTACGGGCTGGTGGGCCTGAAGACGCACGCGAAGCTGAGCCTGGTGGTGCGCCAGGAGTCCGGCGGCCTGCGCCGCTACTGCCACGTCGGCACCGGCAACTACAACCCCAAGACGGCCCGGGTGTACGAGGACATGGGCCTGCTCACCGACGACCCGCAGGTCGGCGAGGACCTCACCCGCCTGTTCAACCAGCTCTCGGGCTACGCGCCCAAGACCGCCTACAAGCGGCTGCTGGTCGCGCCGCGCTCGCTGCGCACCGGGCTGGTGGACCGCGTGGACCGCGAGATCGACAACCACCGCCAGGGTCTGCCCTCCGGCGTGCGCATCAAGGTGAACTCCATCGTCGACGAGGCCGTCATCGACGCGCTGTACCGCGCCTCGCAGGCGGGCGTGCCCGTGGACGTCGTCGTGCGCGGCATCTGCGCGCTCAAGCCGGGCGTGCCGGGCCTGAGCGAGAACATCCGGGTGCGCAGCATCCTGGGCCGCTTCCTGGAGCACAGCCGCATCTTCTGGTTCGCCGGCGGCGGGGAGCCGGTGGCGATGATCGGCAGCGCCGACATGATGCACCGCAACCTCGACCGGCGCGTGGAGGCCGTGGTGCGCCTGACCGACCCGCGCCACGTGCGGGAGGTCTCGCAGCTGCTGGACGAGTGCATGAGCGAGGGCACGTCCTCGTGGCACCTGGGCCCGGACGGCACGTGGCAGCGCCACCACCTCGACGCCGACGGCGCGCCGCTGCGCGACCTGCAGGAGCACATCATCGCCACCCGCCCCGGACGGCGCCCGTCCGCGCGGCGCCGGTGACGCCCGCCGCGGGCGGGGCCGGTGCGCCGGCCGACGTGGAGGCGGCCGGCTGCGTGGTGGTGCGCCGCTCGCGCGGCGGCGCGCCGCAGGTGCTGCTGGTGCACCGCCCCGCCACGCCCCGCCACGGGCGCGACTGGTCCTGGCCCAAGGGCAAGCTGGAGGAGGGCGAGCCGCACCCGGTGGCCGCGGTGCGCGAGACGCTGGAGGAGACCGGGCTGGGGGTGCGCCTGACGCGCCCGCTGCCCGAGCTGCGCTACCGCGTCGAGGACGGGCGCCGCAAGCGCGTGCGCTACTGGCTGGCCTTCACCGCGCCGGGCCAGGAGGCGGGCCGGGAGGCGGGCACGCCCTCGCCGGACGAGGTCGACGAGGTGCGCTGGTGCTCGCCGGGGGAGGCGCGCGAGCTGCTGACGTACCCCCACGACGTCGAGGTGCTGGACGCGGCCGTGGGGGCGGCGCGGGTGCGCACCTGGCCGCTGGTGCTGCTGCGCCACGCCAAGGCCGTGGCGCGCGAGCACTGGCACGGCCCGCACGACGCCGAGCGCCCGCTGCTCGAGCGCGGGCACGCGCAGGCGCGCGCGCTGGCGCCGCTGCTGGGCTGCTTCGACGTGCGCGAGGTGCTCACCTCCCCGTGGGCGCGCTGCCTGCAGACGGTGCTGCCGGCCGCGGACGCCGGCTCGTGGCGGGTGCGCCCGGAGGAGTCGCTGACGGAGGAGGGGCACGCGGCCGACGCGGCCGCGGCGGTGCGGGCGCTCGGCGCGCTCGTGGCCGCGGGCCGCGGGGCGCTGGTGTGCTCGCACCGGCCGGTGCTGCCGGACCTGCAGGAGCACCTGGCCGCGCGCGCCGGCGCGCCCGAGCGCGCGGCGCTGCGGCGCAAGCTGGCCAAGGGCCACCTCGTCGTGGCGCACGTGTCCGGGCGCGGGGAGGACGCGCGCGTGGTGGCCGTCGAGCGGCACGCGCCGGCCGGCTGACCGGAACCGCCACCCGGGGTGGCGTCCCCGGGTGACGTCCCCGGGTGGCGGCGGGGGTCACGGCGGGGGTCACGGCGGGGGTCACGGTGGGGGAACGCTGAGGTCACGAGGAGTGGTGCAGGTCACTCGTTCACCCGGCAGTCAGGTGACGGTCCGGAAACCGACGCCCACGAGCCCGGCCTGGTTAACCCGCCGTTCACCGCCCCCGGGGTAACGCGTCACCTGCCCTCCTTAGCGTTCCAGCACGTCAGACCCCGGCCGGCGCTGCCCCGCGCCCGCCCGTCGAGCGAAAGCGAGCCCTCTTCGTGAACCGCACCACCCTCCGCCGCGCAGCCCTCCCCGCCGCCCTGGCCCTGTCCTTCGGCCTGGCCTCGTGCAGCGGCCAGAACGAGCCGTCGGGCGACGCCTCGGCCACGAGCGGCGCGTCGAGCTCCTCGCTGAGCGGTGAGCTCGCGGGTGCGGGCTCCAGCGCCCAGCAGGTCGCGCAGCAGACCTGGGGCGCCGGCTTCAACGCCGCCAACCCCGACGTCACGGTGAACTACGACCCGGCCGGCTCCAGCGCCGGTCGCGAGCAGTTCGTCACCGGGGCGACCGCGTTCGGCGGCTCGGACGCGGCCCTGGACGAGGAGGAGCTGGCGCAGGCCGAGGAGCGCTGCAGCGGCGGCAACGCCATGGACCTCCCGGTGTACATCTCCCCCATCGCGGTGGCCTACAACCTCGAGGGCGTCGAGAACCTGCAGCTGTCCCCGGTGACGCTGGCCAACATCTTCAACGGCACCATCACCACCTGGAACGACCCGGCGATCGCCGCCGACAACCCGGGCGTGACGCTGCCGTCCACCGCCATCACCCCGGTGCACCGCTCGGACGGCTCGGGCACCACCGAGAACTTCACCGCCTACCTCAACGACGTGGCGCCCGAGGCCTGGACCTCCGAGCCCGACAGCGAGTGGCCGCTGCCCGGCGGTGAGGCGGCGCAGGGCACCTCGGGCGTCGTGCAGGCCGTGACCAGCGCCGCCGGCTCCATCACCTACGCCGACCTGAGCCAGGTCGAGCAGAACAACCTCCCGGCCGCCTCCATCAAGGTCGGCGACACCTTCGTGGCCCCCTCCGCCGAGGGCGCCGCGGCCGCGGTCGACGCCTCCCCCGAGGCCGAGGGCCGCCCCGAGGGCGACATCGCCATCGAGCTGGACCACAACACCACCGCCGCCGGGGCCTACCCTGTGGCCCTGGTGTCCTACCTGCTGGTGTGCTCCTCCTACGAGGACGCCACCCAGGGCGAGCTCGTCAAGGCGTACGCCGAGTACGTCATCAGCGAGGAGGGCCAGCAGGCCGCGGCCGACGCCGCGGGCTCGGCCCCCATCTCGGAGGAGCTGCGCTCGCAGATCACCGAGTCGCTGGACCGCATCGGCGCCTGACGCCACCGCGGGGCACGCGCCCCGCAGCACACGCACCACCGGGGGGGGGGGGGGGGGGGGGGGGGGGGGGGGGGGGGGGGGGGGGGGGGGGGGGGGGGGGGGGGGGGGGGCGGCCGGGGGGGGGGGGGGGGGGGGGGGGGGGGGGGGGGGGGGGGGGGGGGGGGGGGGGGGGGGGGGGGGGGGGGGGGGGGGGGGGGGGGGGGGGGGGGGGGGGGGGGGGGGGGGGGGGGGGGGGGGGG
>NZ_JBJLRD010000102.1:0-4940 GCF_050871305.1 Kineococcus gypseus
CGGCGGGTCCGCCGGGGGGGCGCCCCGTGCACGTGGCGGTTGACGGGCCCCGTGCGTGAGCCCGCGGGCCGCGCGCCGCCGGGGGACGCGCGAGGGCCCCCCCCCGGCGGGGGGGGGGCCCTCGCGCACGTGCGGCGCTCGGCCCGCGGTCAGGCCGCGGCCGAGCCCTCGATCTCCAGCGCCTTGTCGACGTCGAGGACGAGCAGCAGCGCGTCGTCGAGCTTGTAGGCGCCGCGGATCAGCTCGCGGATCGGGCCGGACAGCGTGTCCGGCGGCGGCTCGAAGGTGGCGTCGGCGGCCTCGATGACCCCGCCGATGGAGTCCACCAGCAGGCTCCAGACCTCCTCGGAGGAGCGCACCACGACGTTCATCGCGGCCTGGCCCTCCTCGCGGTCGGCCAGCCACAGGCGCCGGCGCAGGTCCAGGGCGGTGACGACCTGGCCGCGCAGGTTGATCAGGCCGGCGACGGCCCGCGGGGCCAACGGCGCGGGCGTGCGGGGCTGCTCGGTGAGCACCTCCTGCACGCGCCGGACCTCCACGCCGAACAGGTGGCCGGCGAGGGTGAAGGTGGCGTACTGCGTGGACACGTCAGACCCCCAGTCGAGAGGAAGCGGCGGCGTACTCGTTCTGCGCCTGCTCGGAGAAGAAGTTCGGGTCGGCGGCGAGGATCGCCGAGCGCACGTCGAGCAGCTCGGTGACGCGGTCGCGGATGACCGCCGAGCCCACCAGGCCCGCGTCGTCGATGTCGCTGCGCGCGTCCTGGCCGGAGACGATGTCGACGATCTCGTCGACGACGATCGCCACGGAGCGCCCGCGCGCGGAGTACACGACACCGGGCAGCGAGGTCAGCTCGGGCTCGTCGAACCCGCGCATGCTGCCGAGGTGGTTGGCCAGGCGCACCAGCGGCAGGATCTCGCCGCGGTAGCGCACGACCTCGCGGCGCCCGACGCGCTCGATGGAGTCGGTCTTGAACTCCTCCAGGCGCGTGACGACGTCCAGCGGGATCGCGACCCGGCGGTCGTCGCCGAGGCCGACGACCAGCAGGCGCTGGCCGTCGCCGGTGGCGGCGCTGGTGGTGGCCTGCTCGGCGGCGGCGTGCTCCAGGCCGTCCGAGCGCATCGTGCGGCGCGCCAGGGACTGCACGTCGAGGATCAGCGAGACGCGCCCGTCGCCGAGGATCGTGGCGCCGGCGTAGCTGCCGATGGCCTTGAGGACCCCGGACAGCGGCTTGACGACGATCTCCTCGGTGTCCAGGACGCGGTCGACGACCATGCCGAAGCGGCGGCCGTCGCACTCCAGGACGGCGATGACGAGCTTGGAGGGGACCTCCGCGTCGGTGGGGCGCTTGAGCTCCAGCGCCTCCTCCAGGCGGATCAGCGGCAGCAGCGCACCGCGCAGGCGGTACACCTTCGCGCCGCCGACGTCCTCGATGGCCTTGGACATGCGCTCGGTGTCCAGGCTGACCAGCTCCAGCAGGTTCACCTGCGGCATCGCGTAGCGCTGCCCGGCGCACTCGACGGTCAGGGCCGGCACGATCGCCAGGGTCAGCGGGATGCGCAGGCGCCAGACGGTGCCCTGGCCGGGGGTGGACTCCACGTCCACCGAGCCGCCGATGCGCTCGATGTTCGTCTTCACGACGTCCATGCCCACGCCGCGGCCGGAGACGTTGGTGACCTTCGCGGCGGTGGAGAAACCGGGCAGGAACAGGAACTGCAGGATGTCGTTGGGCGTCAGCGACTCCAGCTTGCTCGCGGAGACCAGGCCCTTCTCGACGGCCTTGGCGCCGATGACGGCCGGGTCGATGCCCTTGCCGTCGTCGCGGATCTCGACGACGACCTGGCCGCCCTCGTGCGCGGCGCGCAGCTTCAGCGTGCCGACCTCGTTCTTGCCCGCGGCGCGGCGCACGTCCGGCGACTCGATGCCGTGGTCGACCGCGTTGCGCACGATGTGCGTCAACGGGTCCTTCACCGCCTCGAGCAGGGTGCGGTCGAGCTCGGTCTCGCCGCCCTCCATCTCCAGCTTGATCTTGCGGCCCAGCATGTTGCCGAGGTCGCGCACGACGCGCGGCAGCTTCGACCACAGGTGGTCGATGGCCTGCATGCGGGTGCGCATGACGGACTCCTGCATCTCGCTGGCCACGAGGTTCAGGCGGTGGCACGCGCGGGTGAGGTCCTCGTCGCGCAGGGCGCCGGCGCGCTGCAGGATCTGGTTGCGGGCCAGGACCAGCTCACCGGCCTGGCGCACCAGGGACTCCAGCAGCTCGACGTCCACGCGGATCGTGGCCTCGGCGGCGGACGCCTTCTCGGAGGCGGCACCGGCGGGCGCGGCACCGGCGGGCGCGGCGGCCGGGGCCGGGGCGGCGGGCGCCTCGGCCACCGGGGCCTCGGCCACCGGGGCCTCGGCCACCGGGGCCGGGGCGGGCTCGGGCTCGGCGACGGGCTCGGCCACCGCGGCGGCGACGGGCTCGGCCACCGGCTCGGCGGGGGCGGGCTCGACCGCGACGGGCTCGGGCTCGACGGGCGCGACCGGCTCGGCGACCGGCTCCGGCGCGGCCGGGGCGGCGGGCGCCTCGGCGGCGGGGGCGGGCACCTCGACGCCGGCGCCGTCGGCCGGCGGCAGCACGGGCTCCTCGCCGTCGAGCACGGCGCGGATGGCGGTGACGACGGCGTCGACCTCGACGGACGCCTCGGCGCCGCTCTCCTCGATGGAGGACAGCAGCGCGCGGATGGTGTCCACCATGCGCAGCAGCACGTCGGTGGTGACCGGGGTCATGACGAGCTGGCCGTCGCGCAGGCGGGCGAGGAGGTTCTCGCCGACGTGGGCGACGGACTCCAGGCGGGAGAAGGCCAGGAAGCCGCTGGTGCCCTTGATCGTGTGGATGGTGCGGAAGACGCTCGCCAGCAGCTCGCGGCTGCCGGGCTGCTGCTCCAGCGCGACGAGGTCGGAGTCCAGCTGGTCCAGGTTCTCGTAGCTCTCGACCAGGAATTCCTGGACGATCTCGTCCATGTCGTCCATGCGGTTCCGCTCCGGATCTCGCGACGGGGGTGCTCTGCGGGGGTGCGACGGCCCGTCCTCGCGGGCGGCCCGTCGCTCGTGGTGCCTGGTTCACCCATCGGCAGCAACCGCCGCGGGCTGAAGCCCCGGGCCCGGCGCCCCGCGCGGCGCCGCGCGGCGACGCCCGGCGGGGACGCGCGAGGGGCCGGCACCCGGGTGGGTGCCGGCCCCTCGTGCGGGCGGTGCGCCGCTGGGACGTTCAGGCGTTCAGGCGTTCAGGCGTTCAGGCGGGACAGCGCGGTCTGGACCAGCGTGATGAGGCTGTGCTTGGTGGCGGCCTTGCTGCGCGCGTCGGTGTAGACGAGCGGGACGTGGTCCGGCACGGCGAGGGCCTCGCGGACGGAGTCCAGGTCGTGCTGGGCCACGCCGTCGAAGCAGTTGACCGCCACGACGAACGGGATGCCGCGCGACTCGAAGTAGTCCACGGCCGGGAAGCACTGGTCGAGGCGGTCGGTGTCGACCAGCACGACCGCGCCGATGGCGCCCTTGACCAGGTCGTCCCACATGAAGAGGAAGCGGTCCTGGCCCGGGGTGCCGAACAGGTACAGCCACAGGTTGCCCGGCAGCGCGATGCGGCCGAAGTCCATCGCGACCGTCGTGGAGGTCTTGCGGTCCGAGTTCAGGCCCGCGTCGTCGACGCCGACGGAGTGCTCCGTCATCGCCGCCTCCGTGCGCAGCGGCTCGATGTCGGAGATCGACCCGATGAAGGTCGTCTTGCCGACCGCGAAGCCGCCGGCCACGACGATCTTGACGACGGTGGGCGGGGCGGTGGGCGCCGTGGCGGTCCCCCCGGCGGCAGCGCCTGGCGCGGGGGCGCTCACGTCAGAGCGAGGAAATGCCATTGAGAACACTCTCCAGGACGCTGATGGTGGTCGCGGGTTGGGGGGACGTGGACAGGGTCAGGCCGTGGACGCGGACCTTGCCCGAGGTGGACAGGTCGCTCACCACGACGCGCACGACGCCGACGGGCAGGTGCACGTGGGCGGAGAGCTCGGCGATCGAGAGGTACGAGGTCCTGGTCAGCTCCAGGATCCTGCGCCGCTCGGGCGTCATGCCGACCTCGGGCTCGGCGAGGGCCTCCACCAGCGCCTCGACCGGCAGGTCGGCGTTGGAGGGGCGGGTGCGTCCACCGGTGACGGTGTACGGGCGGACGGTGAACTCCTCGGCGTCCTCGTCGTCGCCGGGCCAGAGGTCCGCGCTGCCGGCTGCTGTCACGGCCGGTTCACCACCGGGCGCCGGCCGGCGAGGAGACGGGCAGCGCGGCCCGCATCTCCGACACCAGCTGCGGGGTCAGGACGGTCTCGAACCGCTGCACCAGCATGGCCATCTCGTAGCCGATGAGGCCGACGTCGCAGCCGGACTCGGCGGACACGGCCAGCACCGAGCCGTCGGAGACGTTCACGAGGAAGAAGAACGAGTCGTCCATCTCGATGATGGCCTGGCGCACCTCGCCGGAGTCGAGCTGGCGGGCGGCGCCGCGGGCCAGGCTGGACACGCCCGAGACGATCGCGGCGAGCTGGTCGCCGGCCTCGCGGTCGAGCTTGTCCGACATGGCCATCAGCAGGCCGTCGGCGGAGACGACGACGGTGTGCTGCACGCCGGGGGTGCTGCGGACGAAGTTGTCGAGGAGCCAGCTGAAGTCGGCGGCCTCGGAGCTGAGCACGGTCACAGTGGTGTTCCTCTTCTCGGAGCCGACCCGTCGTCGGCGGTGCGGTGGTGGTGGGGGTGGTGGTCGGGGTGGGTGCGCACGGGCGGGTGCCCGTCCGCGCCCCGGGGGGGGGGGGGGGGGGGGGGGGGGGGGGGGGGGGGGGGGGGGGGGGGGGGGGGGGGGGGGGGGGGGGGGGGGGGGGGGGGGGGGGGGGGGGGGGGGGGGGGGGGGGGGGGGG
>NZ_JBJLRD010000103.1:0-4283 GCF_050871305.1 Kineococcus gypseus
CACGGGCCGGGTCGTCGCACGGGCCGGGTCGTCGCACGGGCCGGGTCGTCGCACGGGCCGGGTCGTCGCACGGGCCGGGTCGTCGCACGGGCCGGGTCGTCGCACGGGCCGGGTCGTCGCACGGGCCAGGTCGTCGCCTCACCAGTCCCTGGTGGGACGTCACCCGGCGCCTCGACCGGGCCCCGTGAGAGACCCGATGAACAGGCCCGCGGAAGGCGTCGAGCGGGGTGCCCCGTTCGAAGCGCTGCTTGACATCCAGCTCGATGATTGGGATAATCACCGGCACAACCTCGCAATGGCCTCTGGCCCGCGGGGTTTTGTGGTTCCCGGGCCTGATCGGCACCCGCCGCAGACCGCCAGGTACCGCCAGGTGCGGCTCGCTGCGGCCACCCCGAAGAACTGCTGCTGCAGCACCCCTGGGGCGGCCGTGGAGCACCGGCCCGCAGCACTCGTGGCCGCCTGCGGTCGCCGGCGGGGATGAGCAGAGCGTCCACAGCACGCTCGAGGCCGCCTGCGCTGTCACGATTCACGGGGCACGCATCCCCCCGCTGGTGAGCCGCGCACCAGCAGGCCCGCAGCAGGCGCCAGATGCCAGGTGCTAGGTGCCAGGTGCCAGCGGGAAGGGGCCCCCACACGGCGGCACGCAACAGCCGCACCATCACGCACGAGGCCAAGCGTGAGGCGGGGCCTGGCATGAGGCACGGTGCGGCGTCCGGTAGCCCATCCCCCGGCCACCGGACGCGACACCGCGATCCCCCACTGAGCCCGTCTCGCCACCGCGGATCCCCCCGGACCGCGACGCGAGCCCCCCGGACTCGATGAGCACATCGCTGCCGACCAGGGAGCGTTACAGCGAGCAGAGCCAGACGCACGAGCAGCGTGCCGGCTGCCCGAGCGCCTGCACCGGCGATGACCCCGCGACGGCACCGCAATGCCATCGACGGCGACACTGGAAGGCTCCACAGCGGTCCTGTCGCGGTCATCGACGTGTGGCTCCTGGCACCGAGGTGGGTCGCGGGCTGGCGCATGCGGCACCGCCCGGGTGATGCTGGAGCCAGCGCTCACGCCACCGCAGCTGCCCTGGTCGCCTGCTGTCGGTGACGTGTCGAGGTCGTCGAGGAGGCAGGTCGTGGTGTCGCGGTTCCGCACTCGCAAGGCGCTGGGCATCAGCGCCGCCTCGCTGGCGACCATGACGCTGGTTCCCCTGCTCGCACCGGCCGGCCGCACCGAGCGGCTGACGCTGCTGGTGGCCGCCGTGCCGCTCGCGCTGCTCTTCGGCGCCATCGCCGGCTGGACACCCCCGGCGACACCCCCGCCGCCGACGCACGCGGCCGCACCCGTCAGCAGCGCTGCGCACCCCGGTGCCCGTACCGCTCTCGACGTCGATACCGACACTCACCTGCACGCCCCCGAGCGAACGCGCGTACCCGGCGTGAACTTCGGGGCACAGCCACGAGCGGTACGACCGGGCCAAGCTCCGGTGGGGCTAGGAACAGTCGAAGAGCCGCAGCACACCCTGCTCCGGTAGCGAGGCATCGATCGCTTTCTGCGGCGTGCCCGTCGGTGACGATCCGGACGACTACCGTGCCTGCTGCCACGGGGAGCTGAGCTGCCAGGCAGGCCCACCCGCGGCTTCAACAACTCACCTGGAGGTCCAGTGGCGGCCCGCGCACACGACGAGAGCCCGGCAGCGGATGCAGTTCCAGCCGACTTCGACCCCGACAACTCCTTCAGCCTCATCATCTCTCCGGACGAGATGCGGGGCCTGGACGCCGACCTGGGCATCGTCGACCCCGACGAGCTGGCCGCTTCCCTGACCGAGGCGGGGCTGGACCAGGCGCAGGTGACGGCACTGCAGGCGCGGGACCTCAGCTTGACCACCTACGCACGTCTGGTCGAGATGGAGGTGGCGGACCTGCGCCGCCAGGGCATCGAGGCGCTGGACCCGGACATCACCACCGACCCGGACGGCACCCGCCTACCCGGCTACGGGTACCCGGCTGAAGTGCCCGGCATGAGCGAGGCAGAGGTGACCTACCGGGCCGTCAGTTGCCAGAACCGGTTCACCGGCGCCTACCAGTTGCTGTACCGCGCCGCCGTGCAATCGCAACAGCCGCACAGCTGAATACCATTCAGCTTCCTCGGCATATTCGCGGTTATGCTTATTACGGTCATGGAGGGCGCCTTCCATCCCTGGTGACTATTGTTTTATCTCACTGCGCTTATCACTTTCTCAATCGACCTACCCCCCTCTCAGTCATCGTGTCGATCCGTCTCAGCCACTTGTTCGAGACGCCGGGATGCCAGCGCGCGGTAGCCGGAGGCGTGAGATGGATCCGCGACGCTGCAGGTGACCGGCCACGGCGGCGACACCGGCGTGGTGGCGAAGGTGAGGCTCAGTGGTGGTGGCCAGCCACCCCGGACCCACGTGGTTGGGACCCAGACCACTCCCGCATTGGGAGAGGTTCCTGCGATGGCATGGGACTGCTGCACGATGACGTGTCACTCGATCGTGCAGCAGTTTCGACCAGAGGTGCCGGCACATCCGCGGCTCGCCGGGTCTGCGAGCGACTGCAACCATCGAAAGCCGCGTGCACGTCGCCGCGGCGCTGTGCTGCGCGGTAGTCATGGGAATCGAAGGACGGCTTCGACCGAAAGCCAGAACAGATCGCGGCGAGCCGAGGATGTGTGCCACTGGCGCTCGTCCCACGTCTCGCCACTGACGTCGTCACCTGCGTACAGGTACTGCCCGAAGGTCACGCCGCGATGGCAGGCGACAGCCAAAAAGGCCGCGGTCTCCATCTCCACCGTGATGCACCCTTCGCGGCGCCGAGCGGCAACCTTCGCTGTGGTCTCACGGTAGGGCGCATCGGTTGTCCACGTCTTGCCGACCGTGTACGGCACCGCCTGTTCGTCGAGCACGGCACAGAGCGCAGCCGTAACAGCCGGGTCCGCGCTGACTTCGCGGCCAGCCGGCAGGTAGTGGTATGACGTTCCTTCATCACGAACTGCGGCATCAGGGACGACGACGTGCCCCAACGCGAGGCCGGGAACCACTGCACCTGCTCCACCGCACGCGACGAAGGCGCGACAGCCTGTGGCGATCGCCTGTTCGAACAGACCACAGGCCAGCGGCGCGCCCACGCCGGGGTGGAACACCGCCACCCGACGCTCACCCACCTGGAGGCTGAACAGCTCGTGCGTTCCGTGCTCCCACCTGAAGGTCGCGACGACTTCGGCGCGGCCATCGCCGCACACCTCCTCGATGACATCACGGAAGAAGCAGATGACCGCACGCTCCGGGATTGCACCCGACTTGGACCCCGGCTCGGGAGCGATCAGCACCGCGGAGTCAGAGTCGAACTCGGTCAGTGGAATGCCCCAGGTCATGCGGCATCCTCGCCGTCGTGCTCCTACCTCAGCAACCGGGTTGCCGCACCCCTTCGGCTACCCGTCCTGGAGCTGACTGTGCGCGCTGCCTGGATGGCATTCCGATAACCGACCGTCTTCATGGTGCGCCCCGATGGCGTCGCCGTCCTCGTAGGCTAGAACGGCGCCGGTGAAGACCCCACTTTCACCAGCGAGAACCTCGCCAGGGCAACGCCCCCCTGACCCCACCTTGACGGACATCCGACGCGACGCTGGTGGGACGCAGTCCTGCCGGCCCCCCTCTCCGCCCGGCTGCCTCAGTGAGCCGGCAACTCATGGCGAAAGAAATCGTAAGCGAGCGATCAGGCACCTTAATCGCCATTCTTGTGGGTCACGGCCGGTGAGCGCTCAGCGTGACTGCCGGACCGACGCCCCGACACACTCGAGCTGAGCGTCCGTCAACGCCAGTTGGGGTCCAACGTCAGCAACGTCGTCGGGTCGGCCATCCACGCGTCGAACTCCTCGACGGTGACGAACAGCGGCTGACCGTTGAAACAGCGTGCCACCTCGCCCAGCCGCTTCAGCGCCTCCTGCGGGCCAGCCCCGATGACCGCGATCAACGCGTCGTCGAGCAGGGCGCCGACGGTGGCGCTGACGTAGGCGTTGCGTTCCTCCCCCAGCGCCCGCTCGGCCTCCCCTAGCAGGATCGCGGTGGCGAGGGCAGAAGCGGTCTCGTCCTCCAGGACGGCGAGGCGTTGCGCCAGCTCGACCTCGACACCCTCATCGCCATCGCCATCGCCATCGCCATCGCCATCGCCATCGCCATCGCCATCGCCATCGCCATCGCCATCGCCATCGCCATCGCCATCGCCATCGCCATCGCCATCGCCATCGCCATCGCCATCGCCATCGCC
>NZ_JBJLRD010000104.1:0-3911 GCF_050871305.1 Kineococcus gypseus
CCCCCCCCCCCCCCCCCCCCCCCCCCCCCCCCCCCCCCCCCCCCCCCCCCCCCCCCCCCCCCCCCCCCCCCCCCCCCCCCCCCCCCCCCCCCCCCGCCGAACCGCTGGCGCGCCACCGTCACCGCCGTGGAACCGCGCGGGCGCACCGTGCGCGTGAGCGCGCGGTGCGGGCCGCTGGAGCTGGCCGCGGACGTGGGGGTGCGCGCGGCCGCCGGGGCGCGGCTGGCGCCGGGCGACGAGGTGGACCTGCTCGCGCGGGCCGCGCTGCGCGTGCGCGCCGCCGCCCGGGCGCCCGGCGGCACCCGCCCGGGGGGCAGTCGACCGGTGCCGGGGGTTCCGCCGATCGGGTGACGCCCGCGCGCACGGCCCGTCCCTAGGGTCGGCGCCGTGCTCGTCCTGGACTCCCTGACCCGGCGCTTCGGCGGCCGCACCGCGCTGGACTCCGTGAGCCTGGCCGTGCCCGACGGGCGCATGGTGGGTTTCGTGGGCGCCAACGGCGCCGGCAAGACCACCACCATGCGCATCGCCCTGGGCGTGCTGGCACCGGACTCCGGCACCGTGACGTTCCGCGGGCGCGAGCCCGACCTCGCCCAGCGCCGCCGCTTCGGCTACATGCCCGAGGAGCGCGGGCTGTACCCCAAGGGCCGGCTGCTGGAGCAGCTGGTGTTCCTGGCGCGCCTGCACGGCGTGGACCGCGGCGCGGCCACGACCCGCGCGCGGGACCTGCTCGAGCGCCTGGGCCTGGGCGCTCGCGCCCAGGAGAAGCTGGAGTCGCTCTCGCTGGGCAACCAGCAGCGCGTGCAGGTCGCCGCCGCGCTCGTGCACGACCCCGAGCTGCTCGTGCTCGACGAGCCGTTCTCCGGGCTGGACCCGCTGGCGGTGGACGCCATGGCCGAGCTGCTGCGCGAGCGGGTGCGCGCCGGGGTGGGCGTGCTGTTCTCCAGCCACCAGCTCGACCTCGTCGACCGGCTGTGCGACGAGCTGGTCATCCTCGCCGGCGGCCGCGTCGTGGCCGCCGGCGAGCCGGAGGAGCTGCGCCGGGCGCGCGCGGGCTCGCGGTACGCGCTGGTGGCCGACGGCTCGCTGGAGTGGGTGCGCGAGGTGCCCGGCGTGCGCCTCGTGGAGTCCGCGCCGGGGCGCGCGGTGGTGGAGGTGCTCACCGCCGACGCCGACCAGCACCTGCTGGCCGAGGCGCTGCGCCGCGGGCCGGTGCGCTCCTTCGCGCCGGTCGTGCCGTCCCTGTCGGAGCTGTTCTCGGAGGTGTCGCGGTGAGCGTGCAGGGCCAGTGGCGGCTGGTGGCCGAGCGCGAGGTGCGCGAGCGGGTGCGCGACAAGGGTTTCGTGTTCTCCACGGTGCTGCTGCTCGTCATCGTCCTGGTGGCCGCGTTCCTGCCGGGGCTGCTCTCGGGCGGCACCGAGCGCTACGAGGTGGCCGCCACCGGCGCCACCGCGCCGCTGCTGGCCGAGCGCCCCGGCGAGCCGGCCGACGTGGAGGTGGTGGTGCGCACCCTCGCCGACGCCCCGGCCGCCGAGGCCGCGGTGCGCGCCGGCGACGTCGAGGCCGCGGTGCTGCCGGCGGCCGGCGCGGGGGCGGCGCCGGGCGCGGTCGAGGTCGTCGGCGAGCGCGGCGTGCCCGGCGCGCTGGCCGAGGTGCTCACCGCGCGCGTGCAGGTGGCGCAGTCGCTGCAGCTGCTGCAGGCGGCCGGGGTGGGGGCGGAGGAGGCCGCGCGGGCGCTGGCCCCCGTCCCGCCGGAGCAGCGGCTGCTGGACCCGGACGCGGTGGACCCGCTGACCACCCAGCTGCTGGGGCTGGCGTTCTCGGTCCTGTTCCTGCAGATCGTCATCATCTTCGGCTACTCCATCGCGCAGAGCGTGGTGCAGGAGAAGCAGACGCGCGTGGTGGAGCTGCTCGTCACCACGGTGCCGGTGCGCCAGCTGCTCGTCGGGAAGATCGTCGGCAACGGGTTGCTGGCGCTGGCGCAGATCGTGCTGCTCGTCGCCGTCGGGCTGGGCGGTCTGGCCGTGGCCGACCCGGACCTGCTGGCGAGCCTGCCCAGCGTGCCGGCCGCGGCGGTGTGGTTCGTGGTGTTCTTCGTGGTGGGGTTCGCGATGCTCTCGTGCCTGTGGGCGGCGGCCGGCGCGATGGCCAGCCGGCTGGAGGACCTGCAGTCCACCGCCACGCCGGTGCAGATGCTGGTGATGCTGCCGTTCTTCGCGACGTTCGCCGCGAACGAGCCCGGCACCCTGCAGACGGTGCTGTCCTACGTGCCGCTGTCCTCGCCGATGGTCATGCCCAAGCGGGTGCTGCAGGGCGACGTGGGGTGGGCCGAGCCGCTGCTGGCGCTGCTGCTCATCGCCGCCACGGCCGCGCTGTTCGTCGCGGTGGCCCGGCGGCTGTACGAGAACTCCCTGCTGCAGACCGGGCGCAGCCTCTCGCTGCGCTCGGCCTGGCGGCGCGCGGCCTGAGGCCGGCGCGGGCGCGCCGGGCGGAGCGCCCGGCGCGCCGGCGGCTCAGCCGCGGTCCACCTCGAACGTCTCGCGCTCGCCGGTGGGGCGGAACTCGTAGCGCTCCACGCCCAGCCCGCGCAGCACGGCGCGCTCGACGGGGGAGTGCTCGGCGGGGTCCTCGCGGTCGAAGCGCATGGGCTCGCGCAGCGCGATGGGCGGGTTGGTGATCAGGCGCTGGGCGCGCAGGACGTTCTGCGAGGTGGCGTGCAGCACGTACGGGTGCATGAGCACCACGTCGCCCGCGGAGCCGGTGACCTCGATGAACTGCGAGCACTGCTGGATCAGCTCGCCGTGGGGCAGGTCGCGCGGCAGCACGCCCTCGGGGTGCTCGGCGAGGAAGCGGGCCACCACCGGCACGGAGTCGGTGGCCACGAACGTGCCGCCGCCGCGGCTGTGCACGTCGGTCCACAGCACGATGGTCAGCAGACCCTGCTCGGGGGAGTCCAGGAAGTGGCGGAAGAAGTCGCCGTCCTTGTGCCAGCCGCCCACCCGGGGGGACGGCGGCTCGAACGGGCGGTCGGCGCCCACGCCGAGGTTGGCGATGAACCCGTCGCCCCACTGCCAGGGCAGGTCGATGCGCTCGTCGCCGCCGAGCAGCTGGGACGCGGCGGCCAGCGCGCGGGGGGCGAACTGCGCGACGTCGACCTGCTCCTGCGTGGGCAGGTGCACGCGCGGGCGCGTCCACGTCGAGGGGTCGTCGCGGTCGACGCCCAGGCGCTGCCAGCCGCGCTCGATCCAGTCCTGCGCCGAGGCGGGGTCGAAGCAGCCCTCCAGCACGACGTGGCCCTGCTGCAGGAACTGCTCGACCTCCTCGTCGCTGAGCGCGGGCGCGCCGCCGGTCGTGGTGCCCGTCGCCGGGCCGGTGCTGGTGGTCACGTCGTCGTCCTCCAGGGTCGCGTTCGGGTGGGGGTGCTCACGGCAGGACCGGCAGGTCGACGGTCGCGAAGCTGTGGGCGGGCAGGGTCACGTGCAGGGTCGTGCCCTCCAGGCGCACGCCGTCCAGCGCGCGGGGGGCGACGGGGGTGTCGGTGGCGGTGTTGTGCGCGCCGATCGCGTCGGCGGTGAGGACCCGGGCGGTGGGGGTGCCCAGGCGCGCGCCGCGCAGGTCCAGCTCGACCGCGAGGGGTTCTTCGGCGTCGAGGTTCGTCAGCGAGATCAGCACCCGCCCGTCCCTGGTCGAGGCCGACGCGGAGAACGTCACCAGCTCCTTGCCTTGCACCTCGCGCACCGGGGCGGCCCCGCGCAGCGCCAGCGCCAGCACCTCCGCGTCGTGGTGGCCCTTGTTCATCTCGAACACGTGGTAGCTCGGGGTCAGCACCAGCGCCTGCCCATCGGTCAGCAGCATCGCCTGCAGCACGTTGACCGTCTGCGCGATGTTCGCCATCACCAGCCGGTCCGCGTGCG
>NZ_JBJLRD010000105.1:0-3223 GCF_050871305.1 Kineococcus gypseus
TCGGTGGGTGCTGGTGTGCGCTGGTGACAAGTGATCGGCTTATTAGTACCGGTC
Source organism: Kineococcus gypseus (assembly GCF_050871305.1). Classification (NCBI taxonomy): domain Bacteria; kingdom Bacillati; phylum Actinomycetota; class Actinomycetes; order Kineosporiales; family Kineosporiaceae; genus Kineococcus; species Kineococcus gypseus. The sequence continues at coordinate 55 of NZ_JBJLRD010000105.1, forward strand.
AGCTCCACAACTCCTTAGTCGTTGCTTCCACACCCGGCCTATCAACCCAGTAGTCTGCTGGGAGCCTCCCACCCCTTTGAACGGGGCGTGGAAACCTCATCTCGAAGCAGGCTTCCCGCTTAGATGCCTTCAGCGGTTATCCCTTCCGAACGTAGCCAACCAGCCATGCTCCTGGCGGAACAACTGGCACACCAGAGGTTCGTCCGTCCCGGTCCTCTCGTACTAGGGACAGCCCTTCTCAAGTTTCCTGCGCGCGCAGCGGATAGGGACCGAACTGTCTCACGACGTTCTAAACCCAGCTCGCGTACCGCTTTAATGGGCGAACAGCCCAACCCTTGGGACCTACTCCAGCCCCAGGATGCGACGAGCCGACATCGAGGTGCCAAACCATGCCGTCGATATGGACTCTTGGGCAAGATCAGCCTGTTATCCCCGGGGTACCTTTTATCCGTTGAGCGACCGCGATTCCACACTCCACGGCCGGATCACTAGTCCCGACTTTCGTCCCTGCTCGACATGTCTGTCTCACAGTCAAGCTCCCTTGTGCACTTGCACTCGACACCTGATTGCCAACCAGGCTGAGGGAACCTTTGGGCGCCTCCGTTACCCTTTAGGAGGCAACCGCCCCAGTTAAACTACCCACCAGGCACTGTCCCTGATCCGGATCACGGACCGAAGTTAGACATCCAGAACGACCAGAGTGGTATTTCAACGGCGACTCCACACCCACTAGCGTGAGCGCTTCACAGTCTCCCACCTATCCTACACAAGCCGTTCCGAACACCAATACCAAGCTATAGTGAAGGTCCCGGGGTCTTTCCGTCCTGCTGCGCGAAACGAGCATCTTTACTCGTAGTGCAATTTCGCCGAGTTCGCGGTTGAGACAGCGGGGAAGTCGTTACGCCATTCGTGCAGGTCGGAACTTACCCGACAAGGAATTTCGCTACCTTAGGATGGTTATAGTTACCACCGCCGTTTACTGGCGCTTAAGTTCTCAGCGTCCCGCACCGAGGTGCGGTAACCGGTCCCCTTAACGTTCCAGCACCGGGCAGGCGTCAGTCCGTATACATCGTCTTGCGACTTCGCACGGACCTGTGTTTTTAGTAAACAGTCGCTTCCCCCTGGTCTCTGCGGCCCTCAAACGCTAGCCCGCCACACCGAAGTGATAGGGCTTCACGCCTCAGGCCCCCCTTCTCCCGAAGTTACGGGGGCATTTTGCCGAGTTCCTTAACCACGATTCACTCGATCGCCTCGGTATTCTCTACCTGACCACCTGAGTCGGTTTAGGGTACGGGCGGCTCGAACCTCGCGCCGAGGCTTTTCTAGACAGCATGGGATCACCCTGCTTCCCCCGTGAGGGGTCACCATCAGGTCTCAGGCTTGTGTGAGGTGCGGATTTGCCTACACCTCGCCCTACACCCTTGGACGTGGACAACCATCGCCACGCGGAAGCTACCCTCCTGCGTCACCCCTGTTACTACGCTTGCCTACTACCGGATCGGGCCACACGCTCCACCGAGCACCACCCGAAGGTGGCACCGGCTTTGGGTGCTTAGCATCACCGGATTCGACATGGGCGGTTCTTCGCCGGTACGGGAATATCAACCCGTTGTCCATCGACTACGCCTGTCGGCCTCGCCTTAGGTCCCGACTTACCCAGGGCGGATGAACCTGGCCCTGGAACCCTTGGTCAATCGGCGGACGGGTTTCTCACCCGTCATTCGCTACTCATGCCTGCATTCTCACTCGTGTGCAGTCCACGACACGATCACTCGGCCGCTTCACCCCGCACACGACGCTCCCCTACCCACCCACACACCTGCCCGAACGACACAGCTCAAAGAGCCGGCCCGCTCGAGGGGCTAAAAGTGTGAGTGCCACAGCTTCGGCGGTGTGCTTGAGCCCCGCTACATTGTCGGCGCGGAATCACTTGACCAGTGAGCTATTACGCACTCTTTCAAGGGTGGCTGCTTCTAAGCCAACCTCCTGGTTGTCTACGCGACTCCACATCCTTTCCCACTTAGCACACGCTTAGGGGCCTTAGCTGATGATCTGGGCTGTTTCCCTCTCGACTACGAAGCTTATCCCCCGCAGTCTCACTGCCACGTTCTAGCTTACCGGCATTCGGAGTTTGGCTGACGTCAGTAACCCGGTGGGGCCCATCGGCCATCCAGTAGCTCTACCTCCGGCAAGGAACACGCGACGCTGCACCTAAATGCATTTCGGGGAGAACCAGCTATCACGGAGTTTGATTGGCCTTTCACCCCTACCCACAGCTCATCCCCCAGGTTTTCAACCCTGGTGGGTTCGGTCCTCCACGCGGTCTTACCCGCGCTTCAACCTGGCCATGGGTAGATCACTCCGCTTCGGGTCTAGAGCACGCGACTGCGACACCGAAGTGCCGGCGCCCTGTTCGGACTCGCTTTCGCTACGGCTACCCCACCCGGGTTAACCTCGCCACGTACCGCTAACTCGCAGGCTCATTCTTCAAAAGGCACGCCGTCACAGGTGCAAAGCCTGCTCCGACGGATTGTAGGCACACGGTTTCAGGTACTGTTTCACTCCCCTCCCGGGGTGCTTTTCACCATTCCCTCACGGTACTGTCCGCTATCGGTCATCAGGAAGTATTTAGGCTTACCAGGTGGTCCTGGCAGATTCACACGAGATTCCACGAGCCCCGTGCTACTCGGGAGGCGCGGCCAGACAGGCCGCGGTGTTTCGCCTACGGGGGTCTCACCCACTGCGCCGGACCTTCCCAGATCCTTCGGCTACACCACGACTTTCTCACTGCCCGAGGCGTCGGTAGCCGCCTCCACCGCACTCCCACAACCCCGCCCGTGCAACCCCTACCAGGTCTTGCACACGAGTCGGTTTAGCCTCATCCGCGTTCGCTCGCCACTACTGACGGAATCACTGTTGTTTTCTCTTCCTGTGGGTACTGAGATGTTTCACTTCCCCACGTTCCCTCCACACACCCTATGCATTCAGGTGCGGGTGACCGCCCATGACGACGGCCGGGTTTCCCCATTCGGACACCCTCGGATCACCGTTCGGTTGCCAACTCCCCGAGGCTTATCGCAGGCTCCCACGTCCTTCATCGGCTCCTGATGCCAAGGCATCCACCGTGCGCCCTTACACACTTGCCACCACCACACACCACCACCCACCC
>NZ_JBJLRD010000106.1:0-2830 GCF_050871305.1 Kineococcus gypseus
GCCATCGCCATCGCCATCGCCATCGCCATCGCCATCGCCATCGCCATCGCCATCGCCATCGCCATCGCCATCGCCATCGCCATCGCCATCGCCATCGCCATCGCCATCGCCATCGCCATCGCCATCGACGTCGCTATCGGCGCTCTCGCCGGCGGGGAGCTCGGCGCGCGCGGTGCGCAGCGCCGTGCGCAGGCCCTGACTGATGAGGGTCGCGGCCATCTGACCGACCAGGCCCCCGACGAGGCCAGCGACGACGGGCACCGGGATCGCGGTCTGCGTCAGCGCACCGCACACCCCCACCAGGACCGCCTGCAGCGCGCTCTCGCAGCACCGCTCGGCAAGCTCAGCAGCGTCGATGCTCCCCCGGACGAAGGCGAGGCCAGCCTCGGCGATGTTGGCGACCGCACCGGCCATCGCCGCCGGAGTCGAGCCCTTCCCCAGCACCGCCGGCAGGGCCTTAGCCGAGACTGCCACTGAGATCGCCTCCCCCAGCCCGGCGACTGAGGCGGAGCGCACCGCGCCCATCGCTGCGACACCCGCGGCGGTGGCGGCCGCGGCCGCCGCGGAGGTCTCCCCCGCCCGCACCCGTGCGGCCTGCCTGGCTGCCTCCACCACGCCGGCGAGCCCCGCGCCGGTGAGCGCGCCGGCGGCCATCGCCGTCTGCACCTGGTGGCTGGCGGCGTGGTGGACCTGGTCCTTGCCCCAGCCGGCGGCGTCGGCGCCCGCGGCGCGGGCGTCATCGAAGGAGACCGGGGTGCTGTGCACCTGGCCTCCACGGCGGAAGAAGCCGGTGCGCAGGCTCGGGTCGTCCGCATGCAAGGTGGCGGTGACGTGCGCTCGCGCGTCGGCGTAGTCGGTGTAGCCGAGGCCCTCGGGGGGCATGGTCAGGCGCTTGTCGAGAACCTGCTTCACAGCTTCGAGATGGTCGCCGGCGATGAGGCGTTGCATGCCCGCGTAGTGGGCGTTGACGAGGCTGCGGGCAGTTCTGGCCCCGGTCCCAGTAGGCTCGCCCAGGAGTTTGGCCTGGGCAGCGGCGAGCAGGCGACCACCTTCGTCGAGCAGGTGCAGGTCGGCTGCCGCGCTCTGCGAGCCGCCGGTGGCCCACTCGGTGCTGGCGGCCCGAATCTTCGATCCCTTGGCGATGGCGTCGAGGTTGAAGGACAGCTCGTGCATCACCTCGAACAGGTGCCCAGTCCTGATGGCCAGGTTGACGTTGGTGTAGCGCTGGGCGACCCGCTGGGCGATCTTCTTCACCCGCAGGGCCTCCGCGGTCTGCGCCGCGGCTCGGTGAGTCGCTGCGTTCACCAGCGCCCAGGCTGCGGCCTGCGCTCCAGCCCTTGCCCCCGCCCGCACCCCAGCCCGCGCCCCGGCCCGCAGGAACCGGCGGCCTCGATCCGGCGCCCCGGTCTCCCCGCTCTCCCCGGCGTCACCGGCCTGGTCGAGATCCGGGACATCGACGCCATCGACAGCCTCGGCGATCACCTCAGGTTCCTCAGCGGTCCCGTCGGCAGCCTCCCCGCTCACGACGCCGCCCGCGCGGTGCTCGACTCGGTGCTCGACTCGGTGCTCGACTCGGTGCTCGACTCGGCACTCGATTCGGCACTCGACTCGCCCGTCACGGTGTCCGCCTCGCTTCCGGCGGCGGTCCCCGCCGGGGTCCCTGCCGTAGCGGTGGCACGTTGGTCGGCCCCCTCATCGGCGAGGTCCTGCAGGCGCTCGCGGGCATCGTCGACGACCTGGCCTGACAGGTCGCTCACCACCCCGTTCTCGTCCGCCAGCGGGGTGGCCATCACCGAGATCGTCGTCGTCATCAGCGACACCGTCGTCGCCACCTGCGCGCGCTGGGCCGCGGTGTAGAGCGCGTAGTCGGTCTCCACCTCGACGAGGCCCCGCAGCTGCTCCAACCGGTCACCGGCCTCGGTGTGCAGGTCGCTGAGCAGGGTGCGGACCTGCCGACTGCGGCGGATCACCGCGGCGGTGTTGCCCTCAGCCCGCGCCAGCTCGACCTCCACCTGGGCCAGCTCCTTCGCGCTCTCGCGCTGGCGACGGCGCTGGCGCCGTCCCTGCCAGGCCACCACCCCGACCGTGGCCAGCACCGCAGGTGCGGCGACCAGGCTGCTCAAGACCACGGTGCCGGCCGCGACGCCACCACCACCGGCTGCGAGTGAGCCCCCACCGAGCCAGGCCAGGGTGGCGCTGGTGGCGGCCGCGCCCGAGAGGCCTGAGATGGCGGTGCCGGTGGACGCGGCCGCGAACGCGCCGACGGTGGTGAAGGCACCCACCCCAGCGCCGGCGCCTACGCCCAGCCCGCCGGCGAGCGCGCCCACGGTGTGCAGGGCGCTCAGGCGCACCTGGGTGACCTCCACCTGCGGGGTGTGCCCGGTGGTGGGCAGGTCGATGCTGGCCAGCTCGGCGAGGTCGACGTTCTTCAGCCGGGCGAAGACGTCACGGAAGGGCACCAGAAGGCGCTCGTAGACCTCCCGGCGCCGCTGCTCCTGCGCCAGGCTCTCCCGCTCCGCCCGGCTGACCAGCGCAGCGTGACGGTCCTCGAGCTCCTCCTGCTGGCTGCGATTGGCGCGCGCCAACCGCACCGCCTCGACCCAGGCGATGCCCACGACGTCCTCCCCCGCTCTGCTGGCCTTGCTCCGGTGCGCCCTGGTGCAGCGGTCCGGACCGGGCTTCGTCCAGCATGCCCCGCTCCTACGACACGCTGCTACCGCTTCAGCACGGAGAGCGACACCTGGTCGGGTCGGTGAGGTGAGCATGCTGCCGCGAGCACCCGTGCCGTCGCGTGGTGTGGGCCGGGTCGGCGCTCAGAAGCGCCGACCCG
>NZ_JBJLRD010000107.1:0-2422 GCF_050871305.1 Kineococcus gypseus
GCCCACGGGGCCCGCCGCCCCCCCCACAAAGCCCCCGCCCGCCGCCCCGCCCCCCCCCCCCCCCCCCCCCCCCCCCCCCCCCCCCCCCCCCCCCGCGGTGGGGGCCTCCTCCCCCGTCGCCGTCGACGTCGCTCTGACCGCGCAGCGGCTGCGCACCGCGCGCGCCGCCGCCGACCAGGGCACCGCCGGCACGGAGGCGCTGGCGGGTTTCTACCTGGACGTGTCGGACCGGGTCGCGCGCACCGAGCGCGACGTGCTGACCCGCAGCACCGCCACCGGCCTGAGCGAGCGCAGCGCGCGCGCCGTCGACGACGTCGTCCTGGTGGTGGAGCTGACCCGGCAGGCGAGCCGGGAGGTGCCGGTGGCGTTCACCGCGCGCGTGCTGCAGGGCGAGGCGCAGGAGCGCGCCCGGCTGCGCGCCGCGGTGGCCGTGGGCGGTTACGAGGAGGTCTCCGGGGCGGTGGCGAGCCTGTCGACGGCGCAGCTGCGCCTGCGCTGGGCCGCGGCCACGGGCAGCCGGCCGGCGCGCGCGCAGCTGGCGGCGCTGCGCGCGGAGGTGCAGCGGCCCGGCGGGCTCAGCGCCCCGCAGCTGCTGGACCTGGCCGACGCCGGCGTGCAGCGTGAGGGCGACCTGGCGGCGCTGGTGGACGCGACCGCGGACGCGGCGGTGCTCGCCATCGAGGTGGACCGCGACGCGGCCCGGGACCGGCTGCGCACCACGGTGCTTGCCTCGCTGCTGGCGCTGGCCGGCGCGCTGGCCGCCGCGGTGGCGCTGGGGCGCTGGCTGGCGCGCTCGCTGGGCCGGCTGGCCGACGCCGCGGGCCGGGTCGGGCGCGGGGAGCTGGTGGCGGTGCCCGAGTGCGGCCCGCGCGAGACGCGCACCGCCGGGCGGGCCCTGGCCGGGACCGTGGCCGGGTTGCGCCGGGTGCAGGAGCAGGCCGACGCGCTCACCCGCGGGGACCTGGCCTCGGCGCTGCGCGAGCAACCGGTGCCCGGCCCGCTGGGCGAGGTCGTGCAGGCCTCCGTGCAGCAGCTGGTGCGCGCGGTGCGCCAGCACGAGCGGCTGCGCGGCGAGCTGGCCCACCAGGCCGCGCACGACCCGCTGACCGGGCTGCCGAACCGGGCCGCGTCGCTGGACCTGCTCTCCGCGGCGCTGCGCTCCCGGGCGGCCGGTGCCGGCACGGGCCTGCTGCTGGTCGACCTCGACGGCTTCCGCGCCGTCAACGACGGCGCCGGGCACGCCACGGGCGACGCGGTGCTGCGCGAGGTGGCGCGGCGGCTGCCCGGGTGCGTGCGCGGCCAGGACGCGGTGGGGCGCCTGGGCGGCGACGAGTTCGTCGTCGTCGTCGAGGACGTCGCCGAGGAGGAGCTGCTGGTCGAGCTGGGCGAGCGGGTGGTCGCGGCGCTGCGCCGGCCGGTGGACGTCGGCGGGCGCGCGGTGCGCGTGGGCGCCTCCGTGGGCGTGGCGGTGGTCCGCGACGGCGGGGGCGCCGACGCCGAGGCGCTGCTGGCCGAGGCGGGCGCGGCGGTGCACCGCGCCAAGGCGCACGGCCGCGGACGGGTGGAGGTCTTCGACGAGGTGCTGCGCGCGGAGCTGTCGGCGCGCTCGGACCTGCAGTCGGCGCTGCGCGAGGGCCTGCGGCGCGGGGAGCTGCGGCTGCACTACCAGCCGGTGGTGGACCTGGCCGACGGCGCGCTGGCCGGCTACGAGGCGCTGGCGCGCTGGGACCGCCCCGGCGTCGGCCCGGTGCGCCCGGACGTGTTCGTCGCCGCGGCGGAGGCGTCGACGCTGGTGTGCGACCTGGGCCGGTGGGTGCTGCACGAGGCCACGGCGCAGCTGGCGCGCTGGCGCGCGCAGCGCCCGGCGGCGTGGCCGGCGCCGGGCGCCGGGCCGGAGCCGACCGTGGCGGTCAACGTCTCCGGCCGGCACCTGACGGACCCGCGGCTGCTGGACGACGTCGCCGACGCGCTGGCGGCCTCGGGGCTGCCGCCGCACCTGCTGGTGCTGGAGATCACCGAGACGGTGCTGGTGGACGACCCGCTGGCCACCGCGCACCTGCAGCGGCTGCGCGCCACGGGGGTGGGCGTGGCCATCGACGACTTCGGCACCGGCTGGACGTCCATCGGCGCCCTGCCCTCGACGCCGGCGGACACCCTGAAGATCGACCGCAGCTTCGTCGCCTCGGCCGACGCCGGCCGGCGGGACCTGGTCGCCCTGACGGTGCACGCCGCGCACACCTTCGGGCTGCGCGTGGTGGCCGAGGGCGTGGAGGAGGCCGCGCAGCTGGAGTGGCTGCGCGCCATGGGGTGCGACACCGCGCAGGGCTACCTGCTGGCGCGGCCGCTGCCGGCGGACGAGGTCGTCCACTGGCAGCGGCCGGCGGTGGCGGTGCCCTGAGGCCGGGACGCCGGTCCCGGCCTC
>NZ_JBJLRD010000108.1:0-2382 GCF_050871305.1 Kineococcus gypseus
GCCCCCCCCCCCCCCCCCCCCCCCCCCCCCCCCCCCCCCCCCCCCCCCCCCCCCCCCCCCCCCCCCCCCCCCCCCCCCCCCCCCCCCCGGCGGTGCTGCCCCGGGCCCTCAGGCCCGGGTGGTCCTCACTTGAGGGTGACGGTGGCGCCGGCGCCCTCGAGCTGCGCCTTGGCCTTGTCCGCGGTCTCCTTGTTGACCTTCTCGAGGACGGGCTTGGGGGCGCCGTCGACGAGGTCCTTGGCCTCCTTCAGGCCGAGGGAGGTCAGCGCGCGGACCTCCTTGATGACGCCGATCTTCTTGTCGCCGGCGGACTCGAGGATGACGTCGAACTCGGACTGCTCCTCGGCGGCCTCGGCCGGGGCGCCCGGGGCGCCGCCGGCGGCGGCCACGGCCACGGGGGCGGCGGCGGTGACGTCGAAGGTCTCCTCGAACTTCTTCACGAAGTCGGAGAGCTCGATGAGGGTGAGCTCCTTGAACGCGTCGAGCAGCTCGTCGGTGCTGAGCTTCGCCATGGTGGCGGTCCTTCCTGTGTCTGGGGTGGTCCCGCGGACGGCCCGCGGGGCGGGGTCGCGCTGTGCGGTGCTCAGGCGTCCACGGTCTCGGCCGCGGGGGCCTCGACCGGCGCGGGCGAGCCCGCGGCCTGCTTCTCCCGCAGCGCTTCCACGGTGCGGACGGTCTTCGACAGCGGCGCCTGGAACAGCGCCGCGGCCCTGGCCTGGGACGCCTTGAGGACGCCCGCGACCTTCGCGAGGAGCACCTCGCGGGACTCGAGGTCGGCGAGGGCGGTGACGTCGGCGGCGCTGATCGCGCGGCCTTCGAGCACCCCGCCCTTGACGATGAGCTGGGGGTTGGTCCTGGCGAAGTCACGCAGGCCCTTGGCCGCCTCGACCGGGTCACCGGCGACGAAGGCGATCGCGGTGGGGCCGACGAGCTGCCCCTCGAAGGCCGAGACTCCGGCCTCCTTCGCCGCGATGCTGGCGAGCGTGTTCTTCAGGACCGCGTAGGTCGTGTCGGGACCCAGCGTCGTGCGCAGCTGGCTGAGCTGAGCGACGGTCAACCCCCGGTACTCGGTGAGCACCGCGGCGTTGGACTCGTTGAACAGCGTCGTGATCTCCTTCACGGCCGCCGCCTTGTCCGCTCGTGCCATGTGTGCCCTCCTTCCGTGGTCTCGGGGAGCCGGTCGGGCCCCGGACGCGGAAAACGCCCCGGCGCAGGAGCGCGGGGCGTCGGGCCGGTCCTCGCGGGACCGTGCTGAAGCACAAGCTCACCTGCGCAGGTCGCCCGCGTGCGGGACCTTCGGCCACCCCTCCGTGCGGAGCGGTGGCGACCGGCGGTCTTCGGTACGGGACAAGCCTACACGCCGCCGGGGGGTGCTGCCGACGCGCCGGCGGGCGGGAGGGCCCGGGCGCACCGGACCGGGGCGCACCGGGCCCGGGCGCGCCGCGGGGGCGGGGTCCGTGCGGACCCCGCCCCCGTCGACGCTCGCGCGCGGCCGCGTCAGACGGCCGCGCCCTCCTCGGTGAGGTTGCGGGTCAGCGTCGGGTCCACCGGCACGCCGGGGCCCATCGTCGTGGTGACGGTCGCCTTCTTGAGGTAGCGGCCCTTCGACGACGACGGCTTCAGCCGCAGCACCTCGTCCAGGGCGGCGGCGTAGTTCTCCACCAGCTGGGTGTCGCTGAAGGAGGCCTTGCCGATGACGAAGTGCAGGTTGGCGTGCTTGTCGGTGCGGAACTCGATCTTGCCGCCCTTGATCTCGGTGACGGCCTTGGCGACGTCCATGGTCACCGTGCCGGTCTTGGGGTTGGGCATCAGGCCGCGCGGGCCCAGCACCTTGCCCAGGCGACCGACCTTGCCCATGAGGTCGGGGGTGGCCACGGCGGCGTCGAAGTCGAGGCGGCCCTTGGCGACCTCGTCGATCAGCTCGTCGCCGCCGACGATGTCGGCGCCGGCGGCCTCGGCCTGCGCGGCGCGCTCACCCACGGCGAAGACCAGCACGCGGGCGGTCTTGCCGGTGCCGTGCGGCAGGTTGACGGTGCCGCGCACCATCTGGTCGGCCTTGCGGGGGTCCACGCCCAGGCGGAAGGCGACCTCGACGGTGCCGTCGTACTTGGTCAGGGACGTCTCGCGGGCGAGGCGGACGGCCTCGAGCGGGGCGTAGAGGGCGTCGGCGTCGATCTTCTCGACGGCGGCGCGGTAGGCCTTGCTGCGCTTCACTGCTTCTCCTCCGGAGGGGTCGAGGGTCGTGGTCGACGGGGGGCGCGGGGGCGAGCCACGGGGGGGGGGGGGGGGGGGGGGCGGGGGGGGCGGGGGGGGGGGGGGGGGGGGCGGGGGGGCGGGCGCCCGAGCCCGGGGGCGCTGCGGGGCGGTCGGCAGACGACGGAG
>NZ_JBJLRD010000109.1:0-2250 GCF_050871305.1 Kineococcus gypseus
GAGCGCCAGCGCCGCCAGATCTCGTCTTGCTGCTGCGTGCTCAAACCGGACGTCTTCACATCGCCCACCTCCACCACGACCGTGCCCGAGGAGGTGTTGCGTTGACCGGTTGAGACCGCCACCGTTTGTGAGACAGCGACCGGGGTGGACGGCGCCCTGCTCGCGCGTGTCGCCGTGGCAGGCACAGTGATCCGGTGATGGATCCGATGCCCGTGCTGGAGGACCTGGTCTGGCTCTTCGAGAGCGAGCCCGTCTACCCCTTCGGCGTCGAGGACGCGCCGTGGCCCTACGTGTGCGTGCGCTTCGCCCTGACGCGCGGCTCCACCCGGGTGCAGCTGGAGGTCGAGCCGGCCTCTGGGCGGGTCGGGCTGTCGCTGAGCTCGGCGGGCGCGGAGCTGGTCGAGCTGGAGCTGGGCTCGGTGACGTCGCTGGTGGTGGAGAAGAGGGCAGGGCGTGAGCTGCTGGGCGTGCTCTTCGACGAGCGGCTGCCCGTGGGCAGCTTGTGGCTGCAGACCAAGCCCACCGTGTCCGTGACCTGGCGGGCCGGGGCGACCGAGTAGCCAGACCCGCACCACGCCCGGAGGGCGCCGTGAGCGGGCAGGCGGGTGCTCAGGCCGGGGCAGCGTCGAGCAGCGCTCGGCCGTCGGTGTCGTAGACGTCGGTGCGGTGCACGTCCAGGTGGGGCGGGTGGGCCAGCACCGCCCAGCGCACGCCGCTGGCGTGCGAGTCGTCCACCACGCGCAGGTCCTCGCGGGTGCCGTCGGAGAGGTGCACCACCACCGCGCGCACGTCGGCGTACAGCTTGATCAGCCAGGTGGTCGGCTCGTCGGCCTCCCCGCGACTCCAGGCGCCGCCGATGACCTGCCCGGGCGGCAGCGGGGTGCTGCGCTGCGCGGTGCCCCAGCAGCGGCGTCCGCTGGCGGTGCGCACGTCGAGCACCACGCCCGGCCCGCGGGGGGTGTCCTGAGCGTGCAGCGTCCACTGCGCGCCGTCGAGGGCGGTCCCGCTCAGCAAGAGGGTGTCCACCCGGCTCAGTGTGCGGCTACAGCGCAGGCAGCGTCACCCACCGCAGACCGGCGCGGGAACGGTGTCCGCGCTTCGGCATGTCAGTGCGGTCGTCGGCCAGCTCGGCTCATCTCAGAAGCGACCGTTTGTAAGACGGCGCCTGCAGCGCAGTTAGAGCGTGAAGTGCCTGCGGCCCTCGCACACCGTGGGGTGGCTGCACCGGAGACGCCGGATGGTGCAGCTTGCTCGCCAGCCGCCCTCGGCGCACGTGCTCGAGCTGGCACGCTGAGCGGGTGAGCACCTCGCGCGCGGCGTCGTGGACCTGGGGGCAGCGCCTGGAAATCGCCGGCTACGTGCTGGGGATCATCGGGCTCGTCATCCTGGGGCTCGAGCAGGCACGGCAGCGCGACTGGCTGTGGGCGCTGCTGGCCGCGGCCGCACTCGTGGTGCTGGCCCGGGCACTGGTGAGGGAGGTGCGCCGCGGCTCGGCGTCGGGGCGTGCCGCCGAGCAGCGACGCCGACAGGGCGCGCAGAGCGCCAAGGCCGCCATGACACCCGCCCGTCTGGCGGCTCTAGCTCAGGAGCACCACCTGGACGTGGGCACGTCCGCCGGCCGCATCGAGCTGATCAAGGTCGTGCGCCAGGCGGATCGGCGGCTGACGCTGGTGGACGCCAAGACGCTCGTCGACGGCCTGGACCGCTAGGGGCAGCTGGCGGCAGCGCGAGCACGGCAGCGCGAGCACGGCACGGCGCCGGCTTGCGCTCAGGCGCGTCCCCGACGAAGCCCGACGATGAGCAGGCCGAGGCCACAGACGAGCATCACAGCGCCGAGCAGCCACAGCGGCACACCCCGCGGTGAGCGATCGCTGAGGTCGCCGGCGAAGAGGAAGACCGCCACCCCGATGAGGCTGAAGAGCGCCCCGAAGGCGAGCAGGCCAGCTCGTGGGGACTGCTGCGACTGCTCGCTCACGAGGGGACCTCCACGCATCGACTGAGCGAGCCGGCACCGGCCGGCTCGTGGTGGATCAAGGATGCCCAGAGGCGTGCAGCTCGCCACCCGGCTGAAGCACCAGCTCAAGGCGCCGCCACCTGGCTGGCCCAGCCATCGCAGAACCGACGGCGGTCTCAACCGGTCAACGCAACACCTCCTCGGGCACGGTCGTGGTGGAGGTGGGCGATGTGAAGACGTCCGGTTTGAGCACGCAGCAGCAAGACGAGATCTGGCGGCGCTGGCGCTCGGGTGAG
>NZ_JBJLRD010000010.1:0-95886 GCF_050871305.1 Kineococcus gypseus
CTCAACTACAAGCGCCTGGCGCTGCGCTACGACACCAGCAACACCACGATCACCGCGCTGGCCCGCCTGGCGATCACGCTGATCTGTGCCCGTCGACTACCTCCGACGAACTAATGCAACGGCTTGTTAGCCGCGGGGCTGGAGCGCAAGAACGGCTGGACGCTGGCCGAGCAGGCCGGTGAGGTCTCGCCGGATAGGATGCAGCGGCTGCTGCGCAAGGCCGAGTGGGACGTGGCCGGGGTCCGTGACGACGTCCGCGACTACGTCGTGCAGCACCTCGGTGCCGCTGAGGGCGTGTTGATCGTGGATGAGACCGGATTCCTGAGAAAGGGCACCTGCTCGGCGGGGGTGCAGCGGCAGTACTCGGGCACCCGCTCGCGCGGGCAGGACCACCGCCAGGCCATCGCCTTGTTGCAGGAAGTCACCGGCCAGGCCACTTTGGCCAGAGCCCTGCGCGAGGTGCTCGATCTCGAAGACGCCGGGCACTACGGGCTGAGCAACGTCTCAACCGCCAACTGCACCGCGGTCCTGCGCCGCGCGCAGACCCTCGTCGAGGCTGCCACCGACCGCGTGCGCTGACCAACCCCACTGACACCCCGACACCCCGACACCCCGACACCCCGACACCCCGACACCCCGACTGGTCCTGACCCGATCAACCGGGTTGCGATCTCGTTGCGTGCTGCCGCTGCCAAGGCGCAGCACCGCAGCGCGGGACGTGCTGGGTGCACCGGCTGGCCCGTTCGATCCACCTCGACGAAGGCGAAGGGGTTGCTCGCCGCCTAGCGGCGCACCCTGGTGAAGGACCGCGGTCCGAGGGGGTGCTCACGGCGATCCCCCGCCCAGTGCAGAGCGTGCTGGTGGTCTTCCACCCGTCAGGAAGCACCACCACGCAGCTACCGCGGTGCCCGGCACGGCACGCGGTGCCCAGCGCGCCGCTGAGCGCCGATCGCCTGAGACGACTGCCTCAGCGGCGGGCACCCGGTTCGACGACGCCTTGCCGGGTGGGGGTGGCGCCGTAGCGCTGGACCTTGCTCAGGACGTGGTCGCTGGTCACCGAGCGCACGGTGCCGCTGCGCGAGCGCATCACCAGCGAGCGCGTGCGCGCACCGCCGGGGACGTAGTGCACACCGGCGAGCAGGTCGCCATCGGTGATGCCGGTGGCCACGAAGAAGGTGTTGTCCCCGGAGACGAGGTCGTCCAGGTGCAGCACGCGCTGCAGGTCGTGGCCGGCGTCCAGGGCGCGGCGGCGGGCGGCCTCATCGCCGACGTGCAGGCGCGCCTGGATCTCCCCACCCATCGCCTTCATCGCGCAGGCGGTGATGACGCCCTCGGGAGTGCCGCCGATGCCGATGAGGACGTCGATGGCGGAGTCCGGGCTGGCCGCGGCGATGGAGGCGGCCACGTCGCCGTCGGAGAAGAGCTTGATGCGCGCACCGGCGGCGCGCACCGCAGCGATCAGCTCGGCGTGGCGGGCTCGTTCCTGGACCGCGACGGTGACGTCGGAGTTCGTGCCGCCCTTGATCCTGGCCAAGGTCGCGACGGTGTGCCCCACGGGGGCGTCGATGTCGACGTGGCCGGCGGCTGCGGGCCCGACGACCAGCTTGTGCATGTAGAAGACGTCGCGCGGGTCGTACATGCTGCCGCGGTCGGAGGCGGCGATGACGGCGATGGCGTTGGGCATGCCCTTGGCCAGCAGCGTGGTGCCGTCGACGGGGTCGACGGCGATGTCGATCTGCGGGCCGGTGCCATCGCCGACGAGCTCACCGTTGTGCAGCATGGGCGCCTGGTCCTTCTCCCCCTCCCCGATGACGATGCGCCCTCGCATGCCTACCCCGGCGAGCACCTCGCGCATGGCATCGACAGCGGCGCCGTCCCCGCTCTCCTTGTCCCCCCTGCCGGCCCACTGCCCGGCCGCCATCGCGGCGGCCTCGGTGGCTCGCATCAGGTCCAAGCCCAGGTTGCGGTCGGGCAGCTGGTAGCGCAGCGGCTGGTCAGCGCGTTCGGTCACGGCCTCACCTCTCGACGTGGGTACCTCCGCCAGCGACGGCAGCGGGTCGTCATCCTGCCGGACACGAGAACCTCACTGGTGACGCACCCACCCGGGCACGGGTGCACCGTTGCCCGGGTTGCTGATGCTACGAGCTGATCGCGCCGGGCAGGGACTGCCCTGGCTGTACAGAGCATGGACGTTGCTGACACGCCGGGGACCTTCGAGGTCCCCGGCGTGTCACTGACCTGCGTGGTCAGTACAGCCCACCCCTGCTCAGGTAGTGCCGTCGCGTCCGCGGGCGATGGCAGCCTCGATCGCGGTGCCGATGCGCTCCAGGGTCGCCAGCTCGTGCGGAGTGGAGTCGTCCACCAGGTACTCGCCCACCGCCGCGGCGTGGCCGGGCGCCGCGGCGATCCCGCCCAGCGCCTGGCCGCCACCCTCATGGCGCTCGCGGCACCACGGTGTGCCGCCCGCGGCGGCCCGGTCCTGATCCGGCCCCGGGTCAGTGCAAGCTAATTAGTGACTGCTAAGCGCCGTGGCGTCCAGGTACCCGCTGCCGTACACGTCGACATCGATGCCGGCGGCCTCCAGCACGGCCAGGACGTGCCGGCGCACCTCGGCGATCGCGTCCGTGCTCGGCGCCTCCTCGACGGGCATCCCCGCGGTGACGACCATCAGATCCGCCGGCACGGGCAGGTGCTCCGTCCAGGCCCGCACCCCCTGCTCCTGCAGGACGGCGATGCACTCCTGCAGCGAGTGCTCACTGGGCACCAGCAGCACGGTCAGCAGCCCACCGGCGAAGGCGCTCACACCGCGCGCGCTCTCGCGCAGGTCGATCTCCATGGCACGCACGCTGCCACGCGACGCTCACACCAGGCCACCTGCTTGCCCCGGTTGAGCGCAGGAGCACCCACCGGCACCTGCCGGTACCCACCGAAGTACCCAGCCGGTCACCACCGGTCACCACGCCCGCTCGCACCAGCAGCCCGGCACCTTGAGCACCACCTCAAGCCCTACCCCAAGCACTACCACCTCCCCCACGCCAGCTTCGAGGTGGCAACGACCCTGACAACGACCCTGTCAGCGCCCTAGCCGACCTGCTCGTAAATCTGCTGCGCCTGGCCAACACCGTTAGCCCCCGTGAGCGCAACGCTCACGCACCCGGTCACGAGCGCGAGCAGGTCGTGGTGGACGCCGAGGAGGCCCTTAGCCGCGCCCGCTGGTATCTCGCCCGCTACTACTGCGACGGGGAGATCCGCGCAGAGCTGTGAGGCAGCGCCAGGTAAGGCATGGGGCGCTCGCGAGCGCCCCCAGCAGCGCCCCGACCACAAACCGCATTCCACCCGCAGCAGCCAGCCCGTGCCGCACACAGACCACCCGAGCCTCGTACGCCCGAGCATCAGACACCTGAGCACCACGCCCGCGAGCGCCGACCGGCGTACCAGCCGCACCGTCGTCCCCTAGGAGCAGATTCGCACCAGCACCCACGAGAGGTGCGACCACCACCTCCCCAGCCACTTCCCCCATCTGGCCGGCTGGTGCGGCAAGCCCTCATACGGGGCGGTCTTCGTGCACCGCAACAGCGCACATACGACAGCGCGGCTTCAGGACAGCGGCATCTGCGCCACTTTAGGGGAAGTGACCAGCTGCTCCAGGGCCTGCACGCTCAGCCCCGAGCCGGCGGGCACCGCCTGCTCCCCGCTCGTGCTCGCACTTGGGACGCCCTGCACGCTCGAAGTGGCGTCCACGACCCGCCCATCGGGCAAGACCGCGAAGGCGAAGGGCGTGGTGGAGACGACGGTGGCGGCCGTCTCGCTCCCGTCGCTCACCTGTGCCAGCCCACTGCGCAGGATCGTTCCGTCGGCCAGCGTGCGCTCCTGGCAGCTGACCCACCTACCGGCGCTGCAGGTGACGCGGGTGGCGCTCAGCCCGTTGCTGCTGGGGCGGGTGACGTACACCCGCACCTCGGCCACCACCTTCGGCTCTCCCACCGGGCGCGGGTCGCTGCCGGTCAGGGACCAGCCGACCTGCGTGCCGTGGACATCGTCCATCTCACCCACGCTGGCGACCTGCCAGCCCGGCAGGGCGGCGGCCAGCGCGGCGTTGAAGGACTCGGCCAGCTCATCGGTGTGCGCGCTGGCCGCCGCCCGCTCGCGCAGCGCCTGCTCGTGAAGCGCCAGCTCCTGCGCCTTCAACTGCTCCAACGAGCGCGCTTCGTCGGCGGACGCGGAAGGAGGCGTTGAGGACGGCATCGGTACCGGTACCGGCACGACCTCACGGGGGCGCTCAGGAGCGGCCACGGTGCTCAAGGTGTCTCCGCCGGGCAGGTGCGCACCGGCGAGCACCACCCCGGTGAAGGCGCCACCTGCCAGCACCAGCGCACCGACTGCCGTGCCCACGCGCCGCCGGCGCAACCGGCGGCGCCCGCCGTGCACCGAGCGGGCGATCAGGGCTGCCGAGCCGTCGAAGGTGCCGGCCTGCTGGCGCAGGCGGCGGCGCAGCGCCAGCTCACCCGCGCTCTCACCGTGGACGTCGTCGTGCATGTCGCCGTGGATGTCATCGGGGACATCGCCGTGACGATCGCTGAGCGTGTCATCGCGCATGGGTGCTGCCTCCTGCTCCTGCTTCGGGGACGGCCTCGGCGTGCTGCGCGGCGCCGGCCCGTGTGGTGATGACTCGAGCCGCGGGACCGCTCTCGCGGCTTGCTCTGCGGCCGTCCCCGCCGCCGTCGGCTGGATGCTCGTGCCGGTGCTCGTGCTCGGTGGGGGACTCGGTGGGGGACTGGCTGGCCGGCTGGCGCAGGCGCGCCAGTGCGCGCGAGGACTGGCTCTTAACGGTGCCCACGCTGATCTCCAGCAGCTCGGCGACCTGCTGCTCGCTGAGGTCGTCGAGGTAGCGCAGCACCACCACCCCCCGCTGCCGCGCGGGCAGGCGCGCCAGCTCCGCCAGCAGGTCCAGGCGCTGCTCGGTGCCGGCGTGCGGATCGTGCCCCGGGTGCCCGGCGGAGGCGTCGCGGTCCAGCTCCCACAGCACCTCCGGGCGCGCAGCGCGCCGGCGCCAGCGCGAGGTGGCGGCATTCGCCAGGGCGCGGCGGGCGTACGCGTCGGGCTCGTGCACCCGCGGCCAGCGCGCGTACATCTTCTCCAGCACGTCCTGGACCAGGTCCTCACCGGCGTGCGCGTCGGCGGTCAGCAGCCGCGCGATGCCCACCAGGCGCGGCACCGCCCCGGCAGCCCACGCGCTGAAGGCGTCCTCACGGCTCGGGCGGAACTCACGATCCGCACGACCTGCGCGGCCATCGCTGCCGCCATGGCTGTCGTGGCCTGCACGACCCTGGCGGCTCACCGCTCCGACCCCATCACCCCCGTACGACGCGCTGCGGCGCCGAAAGGTTGTCAGCGCCCCGGTGCATGCCTGGTGCCCTCGTGAGCTGGAGCACCACAGCCCGCACGCTGTGCTCGCTCACGGCGCAGCTGGGGCAGCCGGTACGCATCGACTCAACGCCCAAGAGCTTGCGCAGCAGCATCCTGATCGGATGAGCGAGCCTTCCCCCCACCGCCTCGAGGATCCGGCGGACCCTGGCCCGTACCGCTCCTGGCTGCGGGTGGAGGTGGGCACCACACCTCTGCCCAGCGAAAGCTCTCCGCGCCCGGGTCCGGTCACCGACGTCGAGGACGAGCGCCTGGCCGCTCTGCGCCGGCGGGTGGTCGAGCCGGTGGTGCACAGCCTGCTGGTGCCGGGCGAGCTGGAGGCGTTGAGCGTGCATTGGGGCGTGGACGGCGACGAGGGGGACGTGTGGGGGCGCCTCGACGTGGCGGGTGAGCGCTACGAGCAGTGGCTGCCCTGGCCGTGGCAAAGCGCCCCGTCTGACTCGGCGGGTCCGCTGGGCCAAGGGCAGGCCAGCGAGGCGCTGGTCACGGAGGTGGAGGTCGCCGCCCAATTGGCCCACTACCTGGAGGACTGGGTGTGCGAGACGCCCCTCGCTTGAGGCCAGCAGCGCACCGCCCGCTACAAACTTGCGGAGGAGTAGTGCTCACCCGCCGCTTGGGCGCTGTGAACAGGTCAGCATTAGCGCTGCTCCCGGTCGTGCCGGCGTCAGGGTGCGGTGATGACCCGGTTGCGCCCAGCGGCCTTGGCCGCGTACAGGGCCTGGTCGGCCACTGCCAGCAGCTCGTCGGCGTGAGCGCCGTGCTCGGGGAAGGTGGCGATGCCGGCGGAGAAGGTCACCGAGATCGAGGTCCCTGAGCTCGAGGTCCCCCGGTGCGAGGAGGGCACGGCTGCGGGCAAGAGCGGCAGGCTGAGCAGGGTCTGCGCGCAGCGCCGGCGCAGTTGCTCGGCGCGCTGGACGGCCTGGGGGGCGCTGGTGGCCGGCAGCAGCAGGACGAACTCCTCCCCGCCGTAGCGGGCCAGGGTGTCCTGCGCGCGGCAGCCCTCCTGCAGCTGGGCGGCCACCGCCCGCAGCACCGCGTCGCCGCCGTGGTGGCCGTGGGTGTCGTTGACGGCCTTGAAGTGGTCCACGTCGAGGAGCACCACGCTCAGCGGCTCACCGCTTCGCCGCGCGTGGGCCACGGCCGCCTCCAGGACCTGCATCAGGTGCCGGCGGTTGTGCAGCCCCGTCAGCGCATCGCGCACGGCTTCCTCGGCCAGGCGCTCTTGAAGGGCCCGCGTCAGCTCCAGCTGCTCGCTCAGGCGCTGGTGGGCCTGCCGCGCCAGCTCGCGCTGGGTGATCAGCTCGCTGACGTCGCGCAAGACCAGCACGTGCCCCAGTGCACGCCCGCGCGCATCACGCAGGACGCTGATGCGCGCATCGACGTGCACGCCGGCGCCCAGCTCGACGTGCTCGCGCACCGCCCCACCATCCAGCAGGGCGCCCAGCTGAGCGGGCAGGACCTGCGCCACCGGCAGCCCGACGACCTCCTTCAGCACACCTAGTACCCCGGGCGCGTCGGGCGCGTCGGGCGCGTCGGGCGCGTCGGGCGCGTCGGGTGCGGTCGGCGCCGGGGTGGGAGTGGTGCGTGTCAGCAGGGTCACCGCGGCGGGGTTGACGTCGACGACCCGCCCGTCGGGGTCGACGACCAGCACCGCGTCCTCGATGGCGTCGACCACGTGGGAGCGCGCCACCGGCACCAGGCGCAGCAGGCCGTGGCGGAAGATCGCGCGTGCGTCGATCAGGCCGGTCAGGACGAGGAAGAGGGGGGTGTAGTCCACCGGGGGTCCCTGGTCCTCGCTGTGCGCGAGGAGCAGGACCGCGATGTTGCCCAGCAGCGGCAGGCACGCGGCGAGCAGCACGTGGCTCAGCTGGGCGCGGAAGACGGACCTGGCGCGCCACCACGCGCGTGCCAGGCGCTGCACCCCCCAGCTGAGCAGCAGGTAGCAGTAGGCGACGTGGATCCAGAAGAGCGGTCCGAGGCCGAAGCGCGACACCTGCACGGACCTGGCGCTCTCGTACGTGGTGGCCTCGATGCCGGTAAAGAACAGCCCGTGCCAGGGGTTCGTGATCACCGCGCCCACCAGCAGGGCGGAAGCCGCCAGCAGGCGCGCCGCCACGGCGCGGCGCAGGCGCCAGCGACGGTCGGCCACCGAGCGGCTCAGGCACCACAAGCCGGTGACGGTCACGTGCACGCCGGTGTACATGAAGATGCTGCTGACCCACTGCACGAGCAGGTTGGTGGACAGCTGCACCACGATGCCGGCGCTGCACCACAGCGCGATACCGGCGGTGTAGGCGGCCAGGCTCGCGGCCGCGGGGGTGTTGGCGCGCCGGCGCCAGGCCAGCACGGCGGTCAGCGCGCACACCACGGCGGAGCAGGCGAACACCACCGCCAGGAGCGATGTCACCGCACCTCCTGCTCCGTGCGACAGCTCACGCCGCAGCCCTGTGAGCACTTCGACGATCAGAGCTGGCACCTGAAGCGCTCAGGCACCGGCGCTGGTGCTGACCACCTGGGCGGTGGAGCGGTCAACGATAGGGGACACCCTCAGTGCCGACCGCGGGACGCTCCGCGTGCGGACTCAGAGCGTCACGGCACCCCTGCCCAGGCCCTGATGGCGTCCTGCGCGTTTACGCGAGGGCGCCGCCAGGGTGATCACGAGCTCGCCGCGGTGGTGCTCGCCGCGGTGGTGCTCGCCGCGGTGGTGCTCGCCGCGGTGGTGCTCGCCGCAGTGGTGCTCGCCGCAGTGGTGCTCGCCGCAGTGGTGCTCGCCGCAGTGGTGCTCGCCGCAGTGGTGCTCGCCGCAGTGGTGCTCGCCTGCTGGTGCTCAGGGCAGGGGCGCGAAGGTGTGCGGCTCGGCGTCGATCAGGGCCCGCGCGGCGCGCGAGAGGGCGGCGTCGTCGAGGGTGTAGGTGGCATCGATGCGCGCCTCGGCCTCGTCCCAGCGCGCCGCGGCCTGATCGCCCTCGGGCAGGGCGGCGAGGGCGTGGTGCTCGCGCTGGGCCTGCTCGATCAAGGCGGCGGTGATGGGCAGGCCCAGCGCGCGGTAGGCCTGCAGCACCCAGGGCAAGGGATAGTTCAGCTCGTCCTCGTAGGCATCCAGCGTGCCCAGCAGGCCGGCGTTCATCACCATGCCGTGGAAGGTCAGCGCCACGTGCAGCACCGCGTCGCCGTCGTACTCGGGGTCGGTGATCAGCATCGGTTGGCTGGCGCGGTTCCAGAGGGCGTCGAAGTCCGCGTCGCTGACCGGGCTGGTGACGGGATCGCTCACGTCCTCGACCGTAGCCGGGACGAGCTGGTCACCGGTGGAGTCACAGGTGCGCTCGCCCGGACGCTCACGCCCGGACGTTGCGCGCAGCTGCTGCACGGGCGCGCTCACGGTGCCGCGCTCACGGTGCTGTGGGCTGCACCGTGAGCGCCGGCTGCGCGGGCCTGCTCAGCGCTGCCGCCGGCGACGCGTGCGCACCAGGAGCAGGGCGGTCACGCTCGCTGCGGTGCCCGCCAGGGCGGCGAGCATCCACGCCAGCGCCGGCCACGGCGGTGGACTGTCGTAGCTGCTGTCGGCGATGGCGATGGCTTTGGCTGTCCAAGTGCCCAGCAGCGCCAGGCTGAGCAGGTACAGCACCACCGCCGGCCGACTCCATCGGCGCAGCACGGCCGCCAGCAGCAGCGGCAGCACCAGCACGCTCAACGCCACCAGCAGCGGCCCGACGGCCTCGACCACTCGCACGATCACCTGCGCGTCATCGGCGCCATCACCCGGGGAGGCGTGCGAGGGCAGCTGGTGCAAGGCACCGCGGAGGGGTGGTTTCAGGAGCGGCCGCGGCCGAGCAGGTCGTTGGGCACGACGCGGAAGGCGGGGTGCGCGTCGCTGGCGGGGATGTCCAGGAGGGTCTCACCCACGGCGGTGGCGGCGGTGCGCCAGCTGTGCCCGGCGTTGTCCAGCCACTCCAGGTGCACTTGCTGCTCGGCGGTCAGGTACGCCTCGAGCAGCACCGGCAGGTGGGCCTTGAGGTACTCCGAGCGCTTCTCGTTCATCTCCGCCAGCGTGTTGCCCGGTGAGTGCACCTCCACCGCCGCGCGGGGCACCTCGGTGCACACGGAGTCCTCGTTCAGGGCGGGGCCGTCGACGAGCACGTCGGGGATGCGCCCGCTCAGCACGCTGCCGTCGGGGGCCAGGGTGAGGGCCCAGTTGCCGGGGGCGGCGGCGTAGCTGCCGGGCCACTGCTCCTCGAAGGCCAGGGCCAGGCGGGTGGCGATGCGGTGGTGGGGGTTGCCGCCGACCTTCTCGGCCACGAGCTCGGCGTCGACGACCTCGATGCGCTGACCGACCTCGGCCGTGGCGGAGGTCCAGGTGGCCAGCGCGACTCCCGGGCGCGCAGCGCTCAGGCTCATGAGCGCCAGGGTAGCCGCGGGCCGCTTGACCTAGCTGGGCTCCGCGGGGCCCAACGGGCCCAGCCGGCTCTGGGCCGGGTCTGAGCCGGGCGCAGGTGAGGTCTGGGGGTCAGGTGGGCTGGGGTGGCAGGGGGTTGAGGTGGTCGCTGTCCCAGGTCAGGCCCTGGCGGTCGGTGACGGGCCAGGCTTCGAGGTCGGCTGCGGCCAGCACCGCCTCGATGCACGCTTCGCTGGCGCCGAGGTAGGTGCTCATCAGGTCTACGTCGGTGGCCACGCACCAGGTGCGATCCGCCGGCCACCACAGGCTCGGGCTCTGCTGCCAGGGAGGCGACTCCATCGACACGCCGGCCGCCTCCGCAAGCGGCCCGCGCAGCAGCCGCATGTCGCGCCCGGGCATCCCCACGAGCTGCGCTTCGAGCGGCACGTCCAGGGCGCCGAAGCCGTCCCAGACCGCGTAGAAGCACTCCGGCGTGGTGGTGAAGCGCGTCAGGACGTCCACCAGCGCCTGCGCCTGGGCCGCGGGCAAGGTGCCCTCTTCCGGCTCGGTGTCCCACACGCCCGGCTGGGTGGCGCCGCCGTGGTGGTGGCGCCAGGAGCCGGTGATGGAGGTCCACTGCATCCCGGCGTGGGCGCGGCGGGCGTTGGCCGCGGCCACCTGCGCCCAGCTGACCTGCACCGCGTCTCGCGCGTCGGCTGTGTCTTGCTGGAGGCGAGCGGGGTGGAAGACGCGCGCGTAGGCGGCGAAGAGCGGGGGCACCAGCGAGCCGACGGTGTGGTCGAAGTCGCGCACCGCGGCCAGGATCCAGCCGGCCGCCTCCACGCCCTCGGGCACCGGCTGCAGCGAGCCCAGCCCCGCGCGCTCTGCTCGTTGCACCGCTGCAGCCTGGGGTCGGTGGCGCTGCCGGCGCGAGGGCTTTGGCCGTGCTGGACTGCCCCGGTGCACCGGGTCGTGGTGGCAGTGCTGATCGAGGCGGGGCGGGTGCTGCTGACCCGGCGCAGCGCTACCCGCAGCGCCTACCCCAGCTGCTGGGCCCTGCCCGGCGGTTACGTCGAGGACGGTGAGAGCGAGCAGCAGGCGCTGCGCCGCGAGCTGGCCGAGGAGCTCGGCGTCCGCGTCACCGCGCACGAGGAGCAACCGCTGGCGCGCTGGGACCTGCCTGCCGCAGCGGCCGGGCAGCAGGTGCAGCTGAGCGTGTGGCGGGTGCAGCGCTGGACGGGCACCGCCACCAACCGGTGCCCGGGCGAGCATGAGGTCATCGCGTGGCTGCGCCTGGATCAGCTGGACGAGCTGGACGGCTCGGCCTGGGCGCACGCGCAGGAGCGTGAGCTGGTGCGCGCCCTGCTCGCGTGGCACGTGTCGTGAGCCGGCGGGGGTGGCTGCACCACGTGGAGGTCTGGCGCGATGACGCCACCGCCGTCGAGGGCCCCTGGCCGTGGCTGCTGCAGCAGCTGGGCTACGTGCGCACCGATACCTGGGCCACGGGGTGCAGCTGGTCGCCGAGCGAGCCCGAGGGCGGGTCTAGTGGCGGGTCCGACGGCGGGTGGGGCGCTGGGGCGTACGTGGTGCTGGAGTCCGGCGCGGACCACGTGCGCGGGCGCAGCCAGCGCCTGCGCAGCGGGGTGAACCACCTCGCGTTCTGGGCGGGCACTCGCGCCGAGGTGGACGCCCTGGTCGCCCAGGCGCCCGGTCACGGCTGGCGGCTGCTGTTCGCCGAGCGGCACCCGCACGCCGGCGGGCCTGGGCACTACGCGGCCTACCTGGAGGACGAGGCCGGCTTCGAGGTCGAGCTGGTCGCCGAGCAGCCGCCGCCCACACCGCGGTGAGCCCACACCGCGGTGAGCCCACACCGGCGGAGCGCACCTCCTGAGTCCGCTCCTCGAGCACGCTACGGAAGGACGCGCAGCACAGGTGCGGGTGCGGGTGCTTCAGGCCGTCTGGGCGCCGCCGTCGATGCTCCACAGCATCGCCAGGGGCACCAGGTCCTCGATGGCCACGCTGCGCAGGCCCTCGCCGGTGGGCAGCAGCACGCGGATGCCGGGGTGGTAGTCCAGCAGGACCTGCCGGTCGCGCCCGCAGGGGGCGATCGGGCCGCGGCCGTGGTTGCCGACGGCGACGATGTGCGTGATGGCGGTGGCGCCGTGGGCGCGGGCGGCGCCCAGGGCGACCAGCTCCGCGCAGGGCCCGCCGGTGAAGTGGTAGAGGTTCACGCCGGTGAAGGTGCGCCCGTCGCTGGCGCGCACGGCAGCTCCCATGGTGTGCACCCCGTCCTGGCCGGGGCCGGCGTCGGTGGTGGCGTCGATGACGGCTCGGACCAGCTCGATCAGCTCGAGCTCGCCGGCATCCAGCTCACGCGCGGAAGCAGGAAGGCTCACCCTCGTCAGTGTGGTGCCACCCCGAATGGCGCTGCCAACGGCGCTGCAGGTGGCGCTGCAGATGGTGCTCGCTGAGCGTGCTGGCTGGAGCAGACTGCGGCTCGTGCCTGCTTTTCCTCGCGCCAGCGCGGCGCGCAGCGCGCTGCTGCAGCTGCTGGCCGAGAAGGTCGAGGCCGTCGTGCCGGATCCGTTCGTGCGGGTGGGTGTGGACGGGGTGGACGGGGCGGGCAAAAGCGTGCTGGCCGATGAGCTGGCCGCGGTGCTGCGCGAGCGGGGCCGGGAAGTGGTGCGCGCCTCGGTCGACGGCTTCCACCGCCCGCGCGCCTTGCGCTACGCGCGTGGGCGTGATGACCCGGAAGGCTTCTACCGCGACTCCCACGACCTGGCCGCGCTGCACCGCGAGCTGCTTCAGCCGCTGGGCCCGAGTGGGCACGGGATGCACCGCCGGCACGTCCTCGACGTGGCCGGCGACCGCGCCGATGTCGCGGAACAGGAGGTGGCGGTGGCGGGTGCGGTGCTGATCGTGGACGGCATCTTCCTGCACCGGCCCGAGCTGCGGGGGTGCTGGAGCCTGTCGTTGTGGCTGCAGGTGCAGCGGGCCACCTCGCTGCGCCGGTGCGTGGCGCGCGATGGTGCCGGCTCGCCGGATCCGGCGGCGGCCTCCAACCGCCGCTACGTGGAAGGTCAGCGCTTGTACGTACGTGAGGCGGCCCCGCAGCTGCGTGCCACGCACGTCATCGACAACGAGGACCTGGCCGCTCCGGTGCTGCTGCGCTGAGCCGGCGGAGCGCTGAGCGCGGTACGCCCGACCCACCGCGCACCTCGCATGGGCTGTGCTGGACTCACCCGGCACACCGGGTCGTCGTGGCAGTCCTGATCGAGGCGGGGCAGGGCGGAGCGGCTGCTGCGGACCCGGCGCAGCGGCACCCACGGCTAGATCGGCATCAGCACTCCCCCATCCGTCGCGTGCACGAGGTCAACAGTCCCGTCTGGCGCCCGCCCCACGGACGCGATCCTTCACACCGACCTGACGAGGTACTACTGCGCGAACATCAGCGTCATGCCACAAACCAGTCCTTGCCGTCGGAGATCAAGCTGAGGCTCTGCCAACGCGCGTTCAAGGTGCGGCTGGCGAGGCCGTCGATGACGGCGGTGCCTGCCGCCCTCACTGTGACGACACGGGCGCTGGCATCAATCTTCTTCACGCTCACCTGGGCGCCCGGGACGACAGCCGGCAGCGTGATGGTCAGCGCCATCGCCGTGGCGTCAGCGAGCACCACGTCGCCCACTGCAGCGGTAACTGCAGCGCCGACCCGAACGGCTCGGCGGGCTGGGCCGATCTGCACCTGCTGCCACTCGACCGCCGTGGTGCTGGTGCTGCGGCAGAACCACAGCCTGTGGGTCTTGTCCACGAAGACGTCGCCGGCGGCACCGCCGGCCGGAGGTGCCGCGGCGGCGGCGGGGGTCAACTGCACCTGGGCGAGGGCACCGCGGAAGCGGGCACCGCGCCCGTTGACGGAGTACCCCACCACGGCGGCCTCGGCTGCGGCCGAGGCGGAGGCCTGGTGCCCCCACACCGCCGCGCCCTTGCCGCGGTGCTCACCGGTGATCGCCCCGTTGGAGTTCGTGGCGTTGCTCGCCAAGCCGTACACGGCCCGGCCTGAGCCGGCAGCCGTGCCGGTGATGCTGTCCTGGGCGGTGGAGCCCGTGACGGTAGCTCCCCCGGCGCGGACCTCCAGTCCGTCGTTCACGACCGTCTTGCCCTTGGTGACGGACACTCCGCCACTCTCCACCAGGATGCCGGTGCCACCGGGATCGGTCTTCACGTGCAAGGCGGTACCCGGCAGCGCTTCGCTGCTCCTGCCGGAATCGTCGAGCCGCGTCGATACTCCATTGGAAGCGTAGGCGCTGATGGCGATGTTGGCTTTGGCCGTGACCTCCAACCCAACGGCACCCCCCTCACTGCTGAAGTCAGCCTCGTGCGTGAAGCCGCCGCTAGCAGAGTGGGCGCCGTTGATGATCACCGTGGTGCCAGGTACCGCTCCGCTGGTGTACTCGTAAGAGCTCGAGGACTCCCACGATCCGCCTTCGATCAACAGGCCCGTTCCGGGAGCTGATTGCTGGATGCTCACATTGCCTTGAGCGTCGAGGGCCTGCCGGTTGAACCCGTTCTCGTTGGCTCCTCCGAGCAGGGTGAGCGCTGCCTTGCCGGCCGGGCCAGCGATGGAGGTGGTGGCATCGGCGGTGTTGGCCCGTCCCAGGACGACGGGGCCACCGGTGGCTGCGGAAGCGGCCACGGGCGTGAGCATCTGGCCGGCCGCCAGGCCGCCCAACGCCGCGGCTCCAGCACCCAGCAGCCCCCTGCGTGAGGTGCGCACGGGCCCGGCGGCACGCGCTGCCGACGGGACATCGCCGCCTGCCTGCTCGGTGCAGACGCTTCGCCCAGCAGGCGGCAGGACTCCCACCCGGGCGAGCACCGCCTGCAGGTGGTCGAGTTGCTCCTGCACCGCGGCCAACTGCTGGGCGCACTCTCGGTGGATCGAAGAAGCCCCGGCGCCGTGCACGCGCTCGAGGCCGTATACGCGCTCGGGGCCGTGTGCGCGCCCGATGCCGTGGTCCGCCGACAAGGGGACCCCGCTGTCCGGCTGGCCCGCGTGCTGGTTCATCGTCGTCCTCCGTCGCTGAACGCCTCGCGCCGGTGCGGACGAAAGACCCCGGCACGCGCTGGTGCCGCCTTGCCGAGCCGTCACATCCGCACCCACGGCACGCCCCTGAGCTGGCCTGACTACGCCGGCGTGCAGTGACCCAACGTAGGCGGTGGTGGCGCATACGCGCAGGGTCTTGGCGCTGGCAGATGCACCGTGTGAACGGTGGGACATGCCGTCGTCCTCGTCCGAGACCCGTGGCGAGGACACCAGGGCCACATCTGCGCTGACGGGCCGGTGGGCTGCCGGCACTGCGCCGCCAGGTGGCGGGTGGCCAGATCACGGGTAGCCAGGTCGTGGGCGAGCGCGCGCAGATGGCGGGGATTAGCACGTCCACCACCGGCAGCACCACCCACAGCACCCAGATCACCTGCCGGCTCCCCACGTACGATGATCGCTGTGAACAGCAGCAGGCGTGCCGGTCGCGGCGAACGCGAGATCCGCGCGGTCCAGCGCGCCACCCGCGTCCTGGACCGCCCCACCACCACCGCCACGCTGCGCCAGCGCCTGGACGCCCTGGCTGAGGCCGCCGGTGCGGCCGGCGACCTGGGCGTCGACCTCGAGGCCCCGAGCGACCTCTACGGCAGCGGCGTCGTCGGCCACCTCGAGCGACGCGTCGCCGCCCTGCTCGGCACCGAGGACGCCGCCTTCTTCCCTTCCGGCACCACGGCCCAGCAGGCCGCCCTGCGCTGTTGGGCCAACGACGCCGCATCGAGTGCGGGACGCGGGGCAGGGCAGGGTGCGGGGCGGGGCGCATGGCGGGGCAGCCGACCGGGCACGGTGGCGTTGCACGCCCTGTCCCACCCGCAGGTGCACGAGTCCGACGCCCTGATCCGCCTCGCCGGTCTAAGCACCGTCCCCGTCACCACGCAGCCGCGCCCCACCACCGCCGACGACGTGCGGGCCCTGCCCGAGCCGGCTGGAACGCTCATGCTCGAACTCCCCCTGCGCGACGCGGGGTTCCTGCTGCCCAGCTGGGACGCACTCGTCGAGGTCACCGACGCGGCGCGCGAGCGGGGCATGCGCGTCCACCTCGACGGAGCCCGGCTGTGGGAGACCACCACGCACTTCGGGCACCGCTTGGAGGAGATCGCCGCCCTCGCCGACAGCGTCTACGTCTCCTTCTACAAGTCCCTGCGGGGGTTGTCCGGAGCAGCGCTGGCCGGTCCCGCGGACTTCGTGGAGCAGGCGCGGCTGGAGCGCCACCGTTACGGCGGCAACATCTTCCAGCAGCACCCCGCGGTGCTCACCGCCCTGCACGGCCTCGCTCGCGAACTGCCCCGCCTGCCCGCCCACGTCGAGCACGCCCGGCTGGTCGCGGACGCCCTGGGCCGGGAACTGGCCGCGTCCGGCTTGGCCTGGTCCGCGGTGCACCCCGCGGTCCCGCACACCCACCAGTTCCAGGTGTGGCTGCCCCACCGCGCCGATGTCCTCACCGAAGCCGCCACCCGGCACGCCGAGCAGAGCGGCACCGCACTCTTCACCGGGACCTGGCGCGAACCCGGCCTGCCGCCGGGCCTGGCCTTCACCGAGGTCACCGTGGGCGAGGAAGGTCTGAGCTGGAGCGCCGAGGACGTGCGCACCGCGCTGCGCGAGTACCTCGACGTCCTGCGCGCGCTCACCGGGACGCCACCGCGCTGAAGTCGCACCACGGCGCTCACCGCTGCTGCCCGGGCAGCACGCTGCGCCCTCAACCGTCCGGCTCAACCGTCCAGCAGGCCCGGTTCCCGGGCCCGCACCACCGCGCGCGTGCGGTCGCGGACGCCGACCTTCACCAGCACCGCGGCCACGTGGTCCCTCACGGTCCCCGACGCCAAGTGCAGGGCCGCGGCAATCTCCTCGTTCGGCTAGCCCGCCGCCGCCAGGCGCAGCACGTCCAGCTCCCGCGGCGTCAGATGCTCGCGGGCGCCGAGGTGGACGGGCGCCGCCGACCGGGCCGCCACGGCGCGCAGCAACCGCTCCGTCAGCGCGGGCCGCAGCATCGTGCCGCCGGCCGCGACGGTGCGCACGGCGCCGACCAGCTACGTGAGACTCACACCCTTGAGCAGATAACCGCGGGCTCCGGCGCGCAGCGCGGCCAGCACCAGCTCGTCGTCGAACGTCGTCGGTACCAGCGCGGCCACGGCGGCACCGCGCTCGCGCAGGACCTGCAGGACAGCGATGCCGTCACACTGGGACATGCGCAGGTCCAGCAGGAGCACGTCGACGCCACCGCGGGCGACGAGCTCGAGCGCCTCCTGGCCGTCCCCCGCCTCGCCCACCACGTCAACCTCGTCACTGAGCACGAGCAAGCTGCGGTTCTTCCGGCGCACCAGAATTAGGTCGCCCGAACCCTGACGCGGACCGGGGCGCTCACGCGCCTACCCGCAGCTCGACCGTGAAACCAGATCCGGGTGCGATGGCGAAGGGAACCGCGCCGCCGACGTCCCCGACGCGCTCGGCTACGCCGCTGGGGCCGTGGTTCGATCACGGTCACCGTTCGCCCCGGCCGTCGCCCCGGTCGTCGTTGCGCACCCGCAGGTGGACCCCCGGCGCTCGCGGCGTGGTCAGAGGTGACCTTCAGCTCCAGCGCCAGGGCGGTCAGCCCGTGACCGACCACGCAGGCAGCCTGCAGACCGCAACGATCCAGAGCGCCGCCAGCGGCGGCATCAGGCGGCAGCCTCAGCCTTGCCGCTGCCGCGAAGATCAGTTGGCCGCCAGGTACTGCTCGCGCACGGCGGTGCTCAACGGTCCCCGGGCAGGCACGGTGATGCCGTTGGTCGCCGCCCACTGGCGTACCGCTTTTGCGTCCAGGCGGGCGGTATCGGCGCCCTCAGCGGGCACGGTGGAGCTTTTCGCCCTGGCCGGCGCAGAGGTGACCTCCTGCGCGGCCGGCTCCCCGGCCCGGCGCGGCGGCGCCTTCTTCGCACTCTTGCGGGTGGCGCTGCCGCGCTTCGCGCCCCGGGCCGCTGGTGCGGCGGCGCTCGCAGAGGCGGCCAGGTCCACGATCGGCGCCGGCTCAGCTGCCGGGTCCGCTGCAGCAACCACCGGGGTGCCGGGCGACTCCTGCGCGTCGGAGGAGGCCCCGACGCCGGACTCCTCGATGTCCGGAGCACTCTCGTCTTCTCGAGGCAGCAGCGGCTGGCCGGGCACGTGCACAGCCTCGCTGGCGCGCGCATCAATACCGCCTGCCTCGCTGGTGCCTGCTTCGCTGGTGCCTGCGACAAGGTCTGCGCTGCTGCCCGCGTCGGTGCTCGCGCTCGGCGCTGCGCCGGTCGAGTCCACACGATGCTCCTCGGGTGCACCGGCGATGACCGCGTCGGGACGCCCGCTCGCCTGACGAGCAGCGCGGGCCGAGCTGCGACGTGCAGCGCTTCCTCCAGCCACACGCGGCTTCGTGGTGGCGCCTTTGCCGCCTGCTCCGTCAGCGGGTGCAGACGCAACCGCGCCCGAGGTGCTCACCGCGTTCGAGGTGCTCGCCTTGCTCGCCCCGCTCGTCGTCCGCTTGCGGGCACTGGGTGCAGCCGTCGCGCCCACGCCGCCGGTGGTGGATGGAGTGGAGGCTGCCGAGGCCAAGGCGGCGGGCAGCTCCTCCCAGCTGACGTCGACCGCCGGCTTGGACGTCGCCGGGTCTCACTGCACGCCCTTGTCGGTGATGGTCAGCACACCGATGCGGCGCCCACCTCGCCGCACGGGCAGCTCCACCGCGCGCGAGCCGACAGCGATCGGGGTGGGGGTGTTCAGCGAGACGGCGTGCTCAGCTCTGGCCATGAGAGGGCTCCGGTTCTGATGCGCGGCACGCTAGCCGCGGGAATTGTGCGCCGCCCTTAGTGAACGCAGAACTGTGATCGAGCGCAAGCGGTACCGCTTACTACTGGCCCCTCCCCGCTCGCCGCCGGTTCGGTCGGCGTCCATCACGCTCACGGGCCGATGCGGTGGCACGGCCGACCTGCTGCTGGGCGCCGCGAGCTGCGTAAGTGATGTCTGGCCCACCTCCCTGCCGTTGAACCCGAGCGCGGGAGCTGACGTGGCGCACATGCCGGTGGATCGCTCTGCTGCCTTGCGAGTAGCGCGAGACGCATCGCTGCCCTAGCCGGTGTGCAGGGCGCGCGGCCTCATCCTGCGCATTGGTGTCAGGACGTCGACCCGGGCGGCGGGCAGTGCCTGGCTCGCGGGGCCGTGCCCGTGACTGGCTGGTGGTGCTGGCGAACGTGATGCCGGGTCAGTCGCGCCGGTCGAGGGCGGGGCGCGTGCCTCGGCTGACGTGCGGCGGCGAGGGGCGAAGGCGGATGCCGTTGGCGACCTCGTCGACCTTGGCCTCGCGGTAGATGGCCAGCACCCAGCGCAGCGCCTCGGAGAAGTCCGCGCGAAAGTGCCGGTATCCGCGCGGGGTGCTCACCTGGGTGCCGAACTGGAAACGCAGCTGCTCCCAGGTGACCACCACGGGCTTTCGCAGGTAGCTCATCCGGTAGGTCAGCCACGTGTAGACGTCCAGGCGCAGCGGAGAGCCGCGCAGCAGGCGCAGCGCGCCGATGTCGACGGGCACGGGACGGTGGGTGACCTCCTCGTACAGCTCAGCGCTGAGGGTGACGCTGGAGGGCAAGGCGACCTCGACGGCGAGCACGTCCTGCCGTGCGCCTACCGTGCCGGCGCGCTTGCCCTCCGGCTTCGACCTGCGCGTGGTGGCGCCCTTGATCCCTACCGCAGCCTCGCCCGCGGGCCGCGTAGCCCCAGTGGGGGCACCGGTGGAATCGCTGGTGGCCTTTGGGCTGCGCTGGGTGGAAGTCCACAACTCATAGCGCGAGGCGATGATCAGGTTCTGCCCGGCTTCCTGGCGCACCTGCCGGCGCTGCTCGAGGTGCAGGTGCTCGACGTAGTGCACCGACAGGCGCGCGTTGAACAGCCGGCGCGCCTGGTCCTTCAGGCGTCGGATCTGCAGGCCGGTGATGGGCAGCTGCAGCTGGCGGCAGAAGTCGCTGAGGGACTCCCCCAACGGGATGGTGCGGGACTTCGTGCGCACCGCCTCGGTGGTCAGCCACGCCAGCAGCAACCGCGGCAGGGTGCCGAAGGGGTAGCCGATGGGCGAGACGGTGCCGTCGGGTGCGGGTAGCGGGACGCCGGGCTGCAGGGTGAGGGTCAAGCCGCCGTTGCGGCGCTGCCAGAGCGGGATCTCGCCGGGGTCGCGGTAGGGCAGGGAGGTCTGGGCGAAGACGCGGGCGAGGTAGCCGATGTCGGCGTGGGCCTGGTCCCACAGCTGGGCGGCCTCATCCAGCCAGGCGAGGTCATCGCGCGGCGGTCGACCGGCCTTGCGGGTCACGAACGCGAAGCCTTCCACTTAGGCACGCGCCGGTCACGCACCTGCGCGGGTGTGTTGGTGCACTCAGCAGCCGAGGGGGCGTACCGGCGATGCCGCCGATGGCTGCGCGGAGGGGCCGCCTGCTCGCCGACGCGCCTGGTCCCCGACGAGCTTGGTCCCCGATGCCCCTGGTTGCCGACTGCCCTGCGCTGGCGAGCCGCACGGGCGCCCGCTTGATCGGCCTACGCCGAGGTGCGCGCACACGCCTGCCGCGAGCGCGCCGAATGCTGTGCCCCGAGGTGCACGAGGTGCCCGCGAGCGCCGGCTGCGCATGGCGGCTGAGGTGCGCTGGAAGGGTGGGCAGGCGCTCGTCTGCGGCCCCGGCGGGTGTTCACAGGAGCCGGTGGATGGCGGGCGTCAGTCACGTATTTCTGGCGCCGCCCTCGGGTGGGCATTGGTGCAGGAGGGCGCGTATTTCTGGCGCCGCTCTCACGTATTTCTGGCGCCGCCCTGGAGAGCATCACTGCAGGTCAGGGCCGCTTTGCGCGGGTCCCCCTGTAGCTGTCCCTGTAGAGATCTTTACCTGTAGTCGGCGTCGTCGGCTGTGGATGAAGCGCTCCTGGGTGCTGCACGCGCGCGGGGTGCGCGAGCTGCAGCTCGAGGGCCAAAGCTGCGCGCTGCCCGAGTGCACCCGGCTGTTCAGCGACGCATCTGCTTCGGGCAGCAGCACGGGTCGATCGGACAGAAGCACTGGGCTGAACAGCGTGGGAGTGGAGGGCGCCAGCAGGGGGCCACTGGGCACCTGTGCCGCAGGTGGCGGCGGGGGACGGGGAGGATGTGGCGATGAGTGCCGCTGACGTCCCTGCGCCCGGGCAGGAGCGCGCGCGTGCAGGGGCGGCATCGAGCGTCGGTGCTCGGGCTGCAGGAGGTGGGGCTGATGCGCGGGTGCGCATCTTGGACTTGTCGATGCGGCCGCTGGCCCGCCTGCCGCTGGCGGCAGCGCACGGGCCGGGCTGGCGGTGTGCACGGTGGAGCGTGCACCTGCACGAGGACGAGCAGTCGCCGGCGCTCAGGGCGGCGCTGGGTGCCACCGGGCAGCCGGTGGACCGCTGGTGGCACACCCTCACCGTGCGCTTGGAGGAGGACGTCGACGCGGCTGCTGCGGAGAGGACGCGGTGGCCATCGGGAGCTCGCGCCGGTGGACGAGGCGCAGCACCGGCGCGGGCGCTGCCGCGCGTGCTGCACTTGATCTTGGACCGCGCGCCTGGGCAGTCTGCCGTCAGCGTCCTGGCGGCAGCTTTCAACGATGCCGCTTTCGCCCATGAGCTGCTCACCGAAGCGGCCCGCGGATCCAGCGGCGAGCCCGAGGGTGAGCCCGTGGGTGAGCTGGTGCGCTTCGCGCTGCGCTGGGAGCGGATGGTGCAGCAGGCGTGGGCCTTGGCGCAGCCGGCCGAGCAGCTGCTCAGCGCCTACCGG
This sequence comes from Kineococcus gypseus, assembly GCF_050871305.1. Lineage (NCBI taxonomy): Bacteria > Bacillati > Actinomycetota > Actinomycetes > Kineosporiales > Kineosporiaceae > Kineococcus > Kineococcus gypseus. The sequence goes on from NZ_JBJLRD010000010.1 coordinate 21,649, forward strand.
CAGCGGGTGCCGGCGTCCACGATGGCGGCTGAGCACCACGCCCAGTTGGAGATGCTGCAGGCGGCGATGCACGGCATCGGAATGGACCTGGTGCACCACTGGCGCCGGGAGCTGCGCGAGCACCTGCCGTACACCGCCAGCGTCTTGCACCGCCCCAGCGTGGCAGCCATCGCCTACTGGCACCTCGCCGGCTTCAGTCCCGCTCTGCTGGCCACCTGGCGCGGCCCGCACCCTGGCCCACTGGTGGAAGACCCGGCACTTCCCGGCGCATGGCTGCTGCCGTTCGCTCGGGCGGGGTGGAGCGCGCGTGAGCATCAGCAGCTGGCGCGCACCCTCGGCGCGCAGTCGGGCGCAGACAGGGACGCCGCCGTGGCGGGAGGAGCTGTTGGACGCTGGGGGGCGCAGGCTCTGCGGGCCTCGGGGCGAGCCTGCGCCATCGACGTCGCGTGGGCTGAGGTGCCGGTGGCCGATGCGCTGCTGGCCGCCGAAGCGGGCCTGTCGGCACGCGAGGTGCTCACCGCGCTGGCCACCGGCAACTGGGACCGCGCAGCCGCGCACGCCCTGGCCGCCTTGCGCCGCCCACCGGGCTGAGGTGCAGGAGCGCGGCCTGACAGCCGGCGCCGATCGACGGCACGGCGCTCACGGAGTCACAGTGCTCGCAGAACACTCGGCAATCTCATGCTGTGGCATCGAGGTGGTGCGAGTGGGCTGTTCCAGGGGCGTGCAGGCTACGGCGAGCTGGCTTGGACCCTTGCGAACCACGTCTGCGCCGACCCAGGATAGCGCCGCGTACGACCGCGGGGGACCACGTCAGCGACGGGCTACGCCAGCGACGTACCCGGCCGTCGCGAGCTCACGGGATGCAGTTGGTGCAGTGTCGTCCCCACCGGCAGGAAGAGCCTGGGCTGTCAGCGGTACGCCGATCGCCTGCAGGGCCGGTGGGGAGGTCGAGGAACACAGCGATCGCAGCGGTCCGGACGGATCAGAGGGCGATGCGGAGCGTGACGTCGTAGCGGTGGGCCAGCGCATCACGCTCGACGGCCGTCAGGCCGTCGCTACCGCGCAACGCTGCTACTTCGTCGTCGGCCGTCGACCATGCCTCTGTCCATGTCTGCGGCCATGCCTCGCTGGGGTGTGGAGCTCGGTCGCACGCGGCGCCGCGGTGGGCGCCGGCTTGTGGGAGCGGATCGGGTAAGCGGTGGCGATTCTTCGGCCGCTGACTGCTGGTGAGTGCTCGGGGCATCGCGTCCTCCTCATCACGGTCTCGCCGCGCCGGGTGCGCGTCTTCCATGGAGCCACGCGAGTGTTCCCGGCGCTACACGAACAGCTCCCTTCGAGGAACCGAGACGTGATCGATACCGGGACGTGTCCTTGGGTCATCCTGTTGCCGGATGGTGGTGGTGACCGCGCCAGGTGGCACCTGACCGACCTCGATGATGAGGACATCGATGAAGACGTCGGTCGCGGGAGGACCGGGCCTGCACTTGAGGGCAACGCGCTCGCAAGGGCGAGGTGGCGAGACGGCAACTTCCTGCAGGTAGCCGCCTCACCACGTGCTTGGTGCGGGTGTGCCACGTGCGATCGATGCACTTTCGATCCTGAGTCAGGTGAAGGCACGCGGCATGACGGTTCAGCGATGGTCGGAAGACGAGCACGGGCAGCATGAGACCCCTCACACCAATCTTTGTTAGCTTGCTATTGTTAAGGGCTCCCTCGGTTCTGGCGAGCCACATCGAGGCCGGCGATGCTCCGCGAGGGAGGCCATGGTTTGGCCCCGACCGCCCACGAGGACATCGGCGCCCCCAAGTGTGCTCACCGAGCAGGAAGCTGCTCTTAGATTGCCGCCACCCCGATTTGACTGATCAACACTCGATGCCCGCGTGTGCCAAGTGCATCGGCGAGGTCACCGCCGCCCTCGAACTGATCGACACCTTCCACGACGAGCTTTTCCGCCAGTGCCACGCACCCTGCCTTGGACGGGCCTGACGGCACTCACCCCGTACGCATGCTGCACCCCGGCGTCGGTAGCGCCGGCCGGACGATCGCTCCCCATCCCCAAGAGCAAGCCTCGTGAACGCCCGCGCCGCCGGCACCGGGCTCCTGACATCGGGCGCAGCAGCGTCCTGATCGACGCCAGTCGCTGACCGGCCATTCACCCAGCGGTGAGCGCGCGCCCCGGGGCGACGGCACCCACGCGCATGAGGGCTGGGCGAGCCTCACCTCTCAAGGGGCTCAGCGCGCGCCATAGGCACTACGCGCACCGGCCTGCATCCGCACTCAGACCTGCACCCGCACCCGCACCCATGGCCTCGCGCGTGAGGTGGGTCCACCGGCCGCGGCTCCTTGCGCTGCGCCTTCTAGCTTCCACCGAGCAGGGCCCGGCCGCGCCCTGTTGCGCTCGCCTCCTGCCGGCTCACTGCGCACAGTGACGGCAAGCCGCGGTGACGTCTGCGGCCATCGCGCGTCTGCGGCCGTCACGGTAGGCATGACACGCGAGCGTGGCGCCTGTCCTCTCGCGCTGGAAGGCCCTGATGGGCGATGCTGAGCCTCTCGACTGCGCGCGGCGGCTTCCCGCTGCCCAGTCTGCGGGGCGCCGAGCACAGCACGATGGCGCGCAAGACAGCAGGTCAGCTGGACGGCACGAGACAGCAGGTCAGGACACAGCAGCCGAGGGCACCGGCCGAGGAAGGGCGCGCGGACATGTCGAGCATCCATACCCGCAAGGCGCTCAGCGTCGCCGCGGCTTCCTTCGCCTCCATGACGCTCATCCCCCTCGCCGTCGAAGCCAGCCGCACCCAGCGAGTGCTGCTCGTGGCCGGGGCGCTGCCCCTGGCAGTCCTCTTCGGCGCCCTCGCCGCATGGACACCCCCCTGCCCCGCCCAGCCGACGAGCGCGACCCTCGGCGCCGCTGCGACCTCACCAGTTGCGCGCACGGCATCGACGGTGAGCGGGCCGGCGACACGCCTGCAGACCACGCCAGCGTCTGCACCACCTGACGGACGCCGAGCATCAGCACCGCCGCCCACGACGCAGATGGTCAGTTGGGCCCAGCTGCCCGCAGAGGTCAAGGCCGCCCTGGCCGCAGGGCACACAGCTGCGCCTGCGCAGCACACCGGGCACGTCTACAGCTGACACTCTCGCGAGCGGGATCCCGCAGCGCACCAGGGGCAGCAGGTGCAGCAGCGCTGGACGGCACCGGCACGCGGCCGCAGCCGAGGAGGTGGACGAGCACCGCACAACCGGGCTCACGATCGGGCGCGCGAGTCGGCCAACGGCATGAGCAGGTGCCGTCGAGAGCTGACCTCGGACCTGCCGCGCCGCCCAGCACCAGTGCCGTACCGGGCTTGCACGGCAAGCTCGGCGCCGAGGCAGCTTCTGCCGATCTGGCGGCATGAGCAACAGCGGCATTGGGGTGCTGATCGACGGCGTGATCGACAGCCGGGTCAACGCCTCGATCGACGGCTAAACCAGCAGCTGCTTGAGCGCCTGTCCTTCACGGCCCGCCGCCGGCACCGACTCCCGCGAGCGCCCCAGGGGCTGAGCAGGGCCGAGCCGGGTCGCTGAGGCGTGCAAGCACTCTCAGGAGTGCACCTGCAGGCTCGTCACCCGCCAGTCGGTCTTGACCTCGCTGACCGCGTGCCCGTTCTCGGCCAGCACCGTGCGCAGCTCCTGCAGCAACCCGTACTCCCAGTCCGGGCGCGCCATGCGCTCGCTGGAGTCGGCGGAGGCGGGCACCGAGGCACCGGCTCTCCTGGAGTCGTCACCGAGGGAGGACCCAGTGGTGGCGACGTGATCCACGCTGACGCTCACGCTGACCGTGCCGGTGCTGGTGGGCAGCACCGACCAGCGCCGCTGAGCGTGCCAGCCCTGCGCGACGCCCTGGTAGGGGTCGAGGGCGCCGACGTAGCCGGCCACCAGCCGCTCGACCTCGTGGCGCAGCCGGCGCCGCCTCCACAGCACGGCCAGATGCTGGGCGCTAGCCTTGGGAGCACGTAGCAGCACGGCTGGGCGTACACGGTCCATCGACACCGGGCGGCTCCTTCTCGGCGAGGTGGTGGGCGAAGGCTAGAGAGTACGACCTGCCCGCCGTGGTGCCTTCCGGGCTTTTGGACACTTGGATCGATCACCGACGTTTTCTGCCACAGCTGCCTTTCTCACCTCATCGCATCCACCATTCGGTGCTCTACGCACTCCAGCCGACACCCTGCACAGCACCCCAGGCCGGCGCCGCGGCCAGCACCCCCAACCGTTAGCTGACAGGCGAGGGGATGTGCGTGATGCTGTCCTGGGCGGGTGGGGTCGATGAGCGGAAGATCGACCCGACCCGCTCCTCCATGATCAGCAAAGCCTCGGATGCGGAAGCGCCTTTCGACGCGCGCACCGAACCGCACGGTGAACGAGGTGCAGTCAAGGTCAGCGCTGGCTCCGAATCAATCGGGCGGTTCTTGCCGACCGAGCTGGGCTAGAGCGGCATCGCGCGGGCCCCACCACACGCCGACGTGTTGCTACTGGCGTACCCGGCGCCAGCACATCCAGCCCAAGCCATGGTTCAACTCCAGCAGCACCTCGGCCATGCAGATGCCCGCGCGCAGCACGAGGACCATGCGCTCGAGCGCGGCACGGTCATTCCGGCGCGAACAGCTCGCGCGTCCGTGCACCGATGGATGCGATAGCGGCATCGGCAGGGTAAGCAGCTCGCACAATCGATCGCTGACCAGCGAGCGAGGTTGAACGAGGCCGTCGGTGACCATCCAACCTACGCTGTGTCTGACTCGGCGAAACAGGCCAAAGCCCTCGAGCAACTCCTGTCATGGCCTCTCGGCAGTGCACAGCCGCACCGGTAGAGGATCACCACTGACTGCGGCTGCCCACACCCTGGCGAGTCAGGTCGCATCACGGCAGCTCGCCTGCACCGCGTGCTGTGGCCGTGCGCGGCGGAGGGCTTGCGCCTGCTCAGCCACAGGGACAGCGACCATGACTACATCAGGAGTGGGAGCAATATTCAAGTCAAGCAGCACATACCGACACGGCCCGCTCTCGACTGCCCATCCAAGAAGCGTTAACATGCTAAGGTTATCGCTCACCCGAACAGCGATCGGGTAGATCGACACGACGACACCGAAGGAGAGCCTGATGTCCCCAGCGACGACCGCACCGGCGCCCCGCCTCACCATCACGGGCACGCCCTCACGCCTGCTCACGCCGGCGCGCACCCGCCCCAGTCTGGCCCGCATGCACCCGACCCTGAGGAGAGTCGTCATCCCCATGAGCCGAAGCGGCGACACCCCCGCCACCTCCCGAGCGCCGGCGCGCAGGAGCAGCGCCGACCACGCCACCAAGCGCGCCGCCGGCACACCTGCCGACACGACCCCGGTGGCCGAACGCGCGCAGGTGCGCGCCCTGGCCGAGCAGGAGGCACGCGACGTCTTGACCGCCCACGCAGCCGAGCCCGACAGCGAGAAGCTGCAGCGGGTGCGCGACCTGCTCACCGAAACCGAGAACGAGCTCGAGCAGGCTTGGCAGCGCGCACACGCCGCCGCGTTCTCCCTGGCCTTCTACGACGGCGCCGCTCCCCTGGCCAACCGGTACCTGCAGATCTCTCGACCCTCGTGGATGGTGCGCCGCCGGCAGGCGCTGGACGTGCAGGGCCCCTGGCTCAGCTCGGCCAGCCCCGAGCAAGTGCGTCAGCGCGCCCTTGAGCGCGGCATCGCCCACGACCCGCAGGCGATGCTCACCTTGCCCGCGCTGGCGGCGGAGCTGATCATGCTCGAGGAGCGGGTGCGGGCGTTGCGCGAGCTGCGCAAGGAGCTCGTCCGCCAGGTGTACCGGGCGAACCCGGCCACCATGGTCAACCCCGAGGGCCTCAGCCAGAGCCTGCTGGCCCAGTGGAGCGGGCTGACGCCGGGACGCATCTCACAGCTGATCTCGCAGTCCTACCGCGCCAAGCCGCCGAGCGCCGATCCTGATCACGCCATCCCCCAGAGCATGAGCGCCGACAGCCCTGGCGAGCACGCCGGCGCAGGGGGCGACCAGCAGGACGAGGACAACTGAGGTGGCCCGCACCCCCAGCACGCCAGCCTCCACTACGCCGGACCCTGCGTCGTCGAGCTCGCGCAGCCCCGTCGACCTGGTCGCCGACCTGCGCGCCTACGGCATGTCCATCGCCGAGATCGCGCACGAGCTGGAGCGCTCCCCCCGCATGGTCCGCAAGATCGTACGAGGAGAAACCAGCGGCGAGGCCTACCGCGCGACCCTGACCGAGCTCGTCGACACCGGACGTGCCACCACCCGCCCCCCACGCCGGCGCGACCGCACAGGTCAGGTGGTGCCCGTACGAGCACCCCGCGGCTCGGCCACAACCACCATCCGGCCGGCAGAGCCAACCCCTGCACCGGCCACACCACCGCCGGCCGCGGGAGCCGCCCCCACCGGACGGCGTCGGCGCACCGGCCCGCCGGGCACCGGTACAGCGCAGCCGAGCACACCGCCCGAGCCGCCGCAGTCCACGACGTACCTGCCCGGCGGCGCGCGCCAGCACTCCGTGCGCGTCCCGCAGCGTGGTCGCGGCCGCGAAGACGGCCGCCAGCAGGTCAACGCGTGGCTGCGCGCGGCCGCCCGCGGTCAGCGCGCAGGACGCAAGAACGTGCGCTTCACCGTGCACCTGAAGGACGGGCGGGCCGTGACCATCGGCGACAAGGGCGGCTACGCCGTCTCCGCAGCGCTGGCACGCTCACGCGCCGAGGGTCAGGACCCGTTCGCCTGGCTGAACGGGGAGATCCAAGCTCGCTACGCCGACTTTTACCCCAAGGATCGCGACATCGTCGGCGTTGATTTGACCATTTACTAGGGCCATTTGATGGCGCATGTTTCAGCATATTCAACGTTATGCTTTAACCGGCTGTGGAGGAGGGGCGCAGCGGCCTAGCTGACGCTGACCGCGCCCATCTTTCGGCCGCCTCATCCGGCTTCGTGGGACCCGACTCGCTCAGTGCTGCCTGCAGTGCTGTGCGAGCGGTGCAGCGCTGGCACGCACGACCAGTGCGCGATCACTCGCACGGCGCGCATGATGGCGCGTCGCGAGTGCGGGCCGCGTCGTCGCCGCTGGGCGTACCACGTCGGCGATCCTTGTTGGACACTTCGTCGCGAGGGTCGCGCCGGGGCCCTAGTCACCCCAAACCCTCAGGCCCCTGGATCGCTGGGCTTGCACACCAGCGTGCGCGCCGGGCCGCCAAGCGCCCGCCCTGGCACCACGGCGTGGATGTGTGACTACGGGGGCTGCCCGCGTCGACTGCGAAGCGACGGGCTCATAATCGCCCGGGTGGCCGCATCGGCAGGTGGATCATCCGTGGGGCCTAGCCGGATGTGCAGCAAGGGCCGCCTGCTGGACTCGCAGCCGCGTGAGCAACGCTCACCGCGCGGATCGCCGGCTCGATTGAATGCCCGCGGCGGGCGTGACTGCGTGCAGGGTCTGCGGTGCTGCTCGTGCTTGATGGGCACGCGCCCGGCTCGCTCGACATCGGGATCTGCGATGCAGTCTGCGAGAGGGCGACGGGCGCTCACGCAACGACGAGTTGACTGCTGCACCGCTTCACCGCTCAGGTGCTACGGGCTGGGCCGTGCCGCGCCTGGTCGGCGCCAGGCACGAATCGTCCCTCGGCGTAAGAGCGGCGTCGCCGGGGTGCGTTCCGGCTCGCTGGCCCGGGCACTGCGGCCGATGGAATCACCGCTTGAGATGACGGCTTGGGACCTCGCCGTCGTTAACGCAAGGCCAGGTCGAGGGTAGGCAGGACGCCGCCGGGGAACTGCTGCAGCCGGCCTCCGAGGTGGAGGCTGCCCAGATCGATGACGGCCCAGCCGGCACCTTCGACGAGGCGCTGCACTCGCTTGTTCGTGACGGCATCGTCGCCTGAGAGGAAGATGACGCGCCGGCCGCCGCTGTGGCGCGGGTCTTCGGCCAAGACGGCAGGCGGCAAGGTGTTGAAGGCCTTGACCACGGCCGCACCGGGCACCATGTCGGCGATGACGCTCGTGGATGGCCTGCCCCCGAGGTCGGCGACGCGGAAGTCGGGTGGCCCCAGAGGGTTGGTGGTATCGATCAGGATCCGCCCGGACCAGTCGGAAACCCCGGCGAGGGCATCCGGGGCGCTGCGCCAGGGAACCGCCAGGACGACGAACTCCGAGGCGGCGGCTTCCTGCACCGTGCCCGCCGCCACCTGGAAGCCCAAGCGACTCGCGTGGGCGGTCAGGGTGTGAGGTCCTCGACTGTTGCTGATGGTCACTGCCTGGCCAGCGGCCGCGAAGCGCAGGGCGAGCGCGGAGGCGATGGCGCCGGCACCGATGATGCCCACGGTCATGGGGTGTCCTTCCTGGACGTGGTCTGCTTGTGGATGGGCTGCGAGGCGATGGGGTGTACGAGCGCCCCTGGTGCGGGTGCCAGACATCTTCGGCAGGCCCGCACCGGCCGGGGCTGCAGTGCCGTCCGGCAGGCTAGGCGCCCGCGTGCTGGAGCGTTTGAGGATGCGTGCACGACTGCTTGACCGTCGCCTCCCCCTTCACCGCACGCGGGTGGGGTTCTCCAGGCGTGACCGGCGAGTGCTCCCCCGCTGCCCACGGCCAGAGGTCAAGAACTCGTGCGCGCTGGGGCAAGCTCTGCGAGACCGCTCTCACTAGCGTCGGGCCGACCCCACCCCCGAAGTGAGGAGAACGTCATGTCGGAATCGATCGATCAGCCGGATCGTGCAGCGGTGCCGGTGCTCTTCATCCACGGGCTGTGGGTGTCCACCCTGGCCTGGCAGCCGTGGCAGGCGATGTTCGAGCGGCAGGGCTTCACCACCTCCGCTCCCGGCTATCCCGGCGAGGCGCTGGATGTGCAGTCCGCGCGCTCCGATGCTGGCGCTCAAGCTGGGCAGGGCATCGAGGCGCTGACGGAGCACTACGCCGCCGCTGCCGCCGCTTTGCCGAGCCCTCCCATCCTCGTCGGGCACTCCTTCGGGGGTCTGATCGCTCAGAAGCTGCTGGCTGGGGGAACGGGTCGGGCGGCGGTGACGATCTGCCCGGCCCCCATGCGCGGGGTCCTGCCGTTGCCGCCGGCGCAGCTGCGTTCGGCGTGGCCGGTGCTGAGCAGACCGACCAACCGGCACCGGGCGGTGGCGCTGAGCCGGAAGCAGTGGCGTTACGCGTTCGGCAACGCGCTCTCCCAGGAGGAGTCGGACCTCCTGCACGAGAAGTGGTCCATCCCCTCACCGGGACGGCCGTTGTTCGAAGCCGGCACCGCCAACTTCAGCCCCTCCTCCCCCGCAGCGGTGCCTCGACCGGCGGACCGGGCGCCCCTGCTCATCATCGCGGGCAAGGCCGATCACACGGTGCCCTACGCCTCGGTGCGAGCCTCCTACCGGTTGCAGCGCAAGTCCGGTGCGGCGACGGACTGGGCCGTCTTCGAAGGCCGTGGTCACTGCCTGACCATCGATGCCGGCTGGGCCGACGTCGCGACGAAGGCCTTGCAGTGGCTGGTGCAGCAGGGCATCTCCGCACGGCCGCACAGCGCGTCTCGCTGAGCCGTACGCCTGGCGGGCACCCGCGAGCCGTACCCGCGAGCCGTACTCACGAGCCGTACCCACGAGCCGTACCCACGGGCCGTGTTCAGGGGCCCGCTCCCCCGCGGCCGGCTGCCGACGACGCCGGCCGCGGGTGGCGGGGCGGCTCAGACGGCGAAGCCGCCGTCGACGTGCCAGGTGGTGCCGGTGATGAAGCGCGCCTCGGGGCTGGCCAGGTAGGCCACGGCGCTGGCGATGTCCGCCGGGCTCGCGTAGTGCCCCAGCGGCAGCATCGCGCGCATGGCATCGGCGAAGTCACCGGCGTCGGGGTTCATGTCGGTGGCCGTCGGACCCGGCGCGATGGTGTTGACGGTGATGCCGCGCGGACCGAGCTCGCGCGCCAGTCCCCGCCCGAGCCCGGCGACCGCCGCTTTGGTCATGGCGTAGACCCCCAAGCCGGCCACGGGCACGCGCTGGGCGTTCACACTGCCGATGGTGATGATGCGCCCTCCCTCGCGCAGGTGCGCAGAGGCGGCCTGGATGGCGGCGAAGACGCCGCGCACGTTGACCGCGAGCATGCGGTCGACCTCGTCGAGGGGGAAGTCCGCCAACGCGGCCACGTGCGCGATCCCCGCGTTGTTGACCAGCACGTCGAGGCGCTCGAACGCCTCGACCGCCTGTGCCACCGCCTGCTGCACCGCTCGCGGATCGCCGCTGTCGGCGCGCACCGCACGAGCGCGCCCGCCGTCGGCGTGCACCTGCTTGAGCAGCTGCTGGGCCTCTTCGTGGGCGCTGGTGTAGGTGAAGGTCACCGATGCGCCCTCGGCGGCGAGGCGGCGCACGATCGCCGCACCGATGCCGCGCGAGCCGCCGGTCACTAGCGCCGCCTTGCCGTGGAGCGTTCGAGCAGACATGCGAGCCTCCCATTTCGAACCGATCGTTTCGGTATGGTGTCGGAACAGGGACGGCTCCGTTCTTCTTCCCTCCAGTGGGCAGCAGCTGGTGCTGCCCACGCCAAGCGCCCGCGCCGAGCGGCCGCCGACAGGGTCGCTGAGGGGTTGTTCCGGGGATGCTCGGGCGGCTCCCTCACTGCTGAGGCGGCGTCGGCCGGCCGCGGCGGCGGTGCTCGAGGTCCGGGCGGCGCGCAGGAGGATGGAGGAGGACACCGATGGCGGGTCGGCCCTTGAGCTTTGATCCCGACCTGGCTCTGGAGGCGGCGATGCGCACCTTCTGGCAGGCCGGCTACGAGGGCGCCTCGATCGCGGTGCTCACCGCCGCGATGGGCATCAACCGGCGGAGCATGTACGAGACCTTCGGGGCCAAGGAGCAGCTCTTCGCCGTGGCCGTGCGCCGCTACCTGGCCGGGCCCGGCGCCTTCCCCGCTCACGCCCTGCGCCAGCCCACTGCGTTCGCGGTGTGCTCGGCCTTCCTGCACGGGGCAGCGCGGGCCTACACCTGCGAGGACACCCCGCGCGGTTGCCTGCTCACCCGGGCCGCGCTGGCCGCCGGCCCTCAGGCGGGCGGCGCGTGCGAGCACCTGGCGGCGCTGCGCCGCCAGGCGCAGCAGGAGCTGCAAGAGCGCTTGGAGCGCGCCGGCGAGCTCGGCGAGCTGACCACGGGTGCCAGCGCAGAGGACCTGGCGCGGTACCTGGTGATCGTGGGTCAGGGGATGTCAGTGCAAGCGGTCGGTGGCGCCAGCCGCGAGGACCTGCGCGCCGTGGCCGACGGCGTCCTGTCGCACCTGCCCGTGCTGCCGCCACAGGAACCGCCGGTCGGGCACTTGCGAGTCGAGGACCTGAAGCTCGAGGACCCGCGGGTCGAGGATCTACGAGCAGAGCCGCTGGAGGACTTGTCGGTGAGTGCGTTGGCTGACGAGCCGACGAGCTGACGAGCCACCTCTGAGAGCTGCAGCAGGAGGGTCCGGCGAGTCCTAGCCCAGCTTCGCGTGCACCGCTGCCTCGACCTCGACGTTCGGATCGGTCACCACCTGCGCCTGCGGTTCGGCCTCCACCTGAGCCGACGTTCCCGCTTCGCCGCCCAACCGGTCCTTCGCGTGGGTGCTGTCGGTGGCCGCCGCAGCCTCGCGCGGCAAGCGCACCGCGCTGACGACCACTCCCGCCAGCAGCGCCGGCACGGCCAGGCCGTAGAAGCCAGCGCCGTCCGGCAGGGCGTCGCTGAGCAGCCAGGCCCCGTAGAGGGGTCCGAGGACGCCTCCCAGGCGCCCCACGCCCAAGGCGGCACCCAAGGCGGTGGCCTGCCCGGCGGGAGGGTAGGCGGCGGCGATGCGCGCGTTGACCAGCACCTGGGTGCCGATCGCTCCCGCTCCCACGACGGCGATGAGCAGGTACCCCAGCGCCAGCGGCGGGCTGAAGGACAGCGCCGTCAACGCCAGCGCGGCGCCCGCGAACGACACGAGGATCATCAAGCGTGCACCGACGGCGTCTGCCAGGTGGGCACCGAGCAGGCAGCCGGCGACGACACCGGCGTTCAAGACGACGACGAAGCCCAGCGCCGAGCCCAAGTCGTAGCCGGCGCTGGTCATCAGCACCGGCAACCACGTGTTGGCGCCGAAGAGCACGAGCAGGCTGAAGAAGGTGCCTGCCCACAAGGTCAAGGTGCGCCCACGGGCGCCAGCGCCGAGCAGCATGCGCCACGCGCTCCAGGTCTTCGCGCCACCCGGTAGCGGCCGATCAGCGCTGCGTCCTGGCCCGACAGCCCTTCGCGCCCAGTCAAGGCGGCCACCGAGCGAACGGCGGGCGGCATCCCGGTCGGCGTCGCCACCAGGGCCGTCACGCGGGCCGTCACGCGGGCCGTCACGCAGGCCGTCACGCAGGCCGGCGTCGCGCAGCTCGGCGTCGATGCCGTGGCGGGCCAGGACTTGACGCGCCTGCGCGATCTCGCCGCGGGCTGCCAGGTACACCGCCGACTCAGGCTGGTGGCGCAGCAGCAGGGGGATGAGCAGGAGGGCCGGTGCCGCACCGAGAGCGAACATCGCGCGGAAGCCGCCATCGGTGGCCAGCGGCAGCGCCGCTGCCGCGCTGAGAGCTCCCCCGACGCCGATGCCGCTGAAGACGACCCCTTGCGCCAGGTGGCGCTGGGCGGCGGTGGAGTACTCCGCGCTGAACGCGCTGACCGTCGGCAGCAGGCAGCCGGCCCCGAATCCGACGAGCAAGCGTCCCAGCGCGAGGGCGGCCGGGTGCGGCGCCAAGGCGCACACGAGCATCCCGGTGCTGAAGAGCACCACGCTGGCCATCAGCACGACTCGGCGGCCGCGCCGGTCCGCGCAGCGTGCTGCGGCCAACGCGCCGGCGAGCATCCCAGCCACGGCCAGCGACCCGATGCGCCCGACGTCGCTCTTGTCCAGGTCCCACCCGGGCACCTGCAGCAGGGAAGGCACCACGGTGCCGTACATGACGACGTCGTAGCCCTCCAGGACCAGCACGGCCCAGCACAGCAGCAGCACGCGCCAGGGGGTGCGCCGCACGATCAACCGGGCGCCGGGCGCGGTCTCCTCGACACGGCGACGGGTGCGTGCTCGGGTTCGGGCTCGGGCTTGGGCACCGTCACGGGATCGAGCGCGGGAAGCTCGAGCCTGTGACTGCGCCGGGGTCTGCGCCGGGGTCTGCGCCGGGGTCTGCGCCGGGGTCTGCGTGGTCATGACGTCTGGAAGGCTTCCTTCAGGGTGTGGGTGACCTGCAGCAGGGCCGAACGCGCCGCGTGGGTGCCGCGCAGGGTCTCCAGCATGGCGAAGCCGCCGGTGATGCCGGCGTACCGGATGGCCAGGACCGGCACGCCGGCCTCGCGCAGGCGGCGGGCGTACGCCTCACCCTCATCGCGCAGGCAGTCGGCTTCGGCGGTGATGACCAGCGCCGGAGGCAGCGCGCGCAACTGGTCCTCACCGGCACGCAGCGGGGCGACGGTGGGCAGCTGCCGGTCGAGGGGGTCGGGGGCGTACTGGTCCCAGAACCACTGGTACTGGATGCGCCGCATCCCGTACCCGCGGCCGAAGCGCCGGTACGAGCCCGTGTCGAAGTCGGTGTCGGTGGCCGGGTAGAGCAGGACCTGCTGGCAGAAGTCGAACTCACGCCGCTGCGCGGCCAGCAGGGTCAGGGCGGCGGCCAGCGTGCCGCCCATCTGGTCACCGGCCACCGCGATGCGCGTGGGGTCCAGATCCAGCTCGCCGCCGCAGGCGGCCACCCAGCGGGCAGTGGCGTAGCACTGCTCCAGCGCCGTGGGGTAGCGCGCCTCGGGAGCGAGGTCGTACTCGGGGAAGACCACGGCTGCGCCGGTGCCGATGCACAGCTCACGCACGAGCCGGTCGTGGGTCTGGGCGTTGCCCCATACCCATCCCATGCCGTGCACGAAGACGAGCACGGGCAGGGCGCCCACCGCACCGGGCGGTCGCACTACGCGCACGGCGATGGGACCGTGGGCGCCGGTCTGCAGCAGGTGGGTCTGCTCCTGCACCACCGGGCGCGCAGCGCTGCTGCTCTGCAGCTCCTCCATCATCCGCCGCGCCTGCGCCACGGGCAGGCGGTACAGGTACGGCAGCGCCTCGGACGCCTCGACGAAGGCCTGCGCGGCGGGCTCGAGGGGCAACCCGTGCGGGTTGGGCCCGACGGGGTCCTCGGCGGCGACCCACTCACTCACGTGCGTCCACCCCGTCACCCCCGGCCACCTCGCCGTGCCCGCTCACCAGAGCACAGGTTGTGGCGGGCCTGGTACTCGCGAGGGCTCATCGCGTAGGCGTCGCGGAAGACCCTGCTGAAGTGCGCCGGACTGCTGAAGCCCCAACGGTAGGCGATCTGCGCTACCGAGGCCGAGCGCGGGTCCACGGTGGTCAGGTCGCGGCGGCAGCGCTCGAGCCGGCAGTGCAGCACGTACCGGCTCAGGGAGGTCGTCTCCCCCGCGAAGAGCTTGTACAGGTAGCGCACCGAGATGTGGTGGTGCACGGCGATGGACTGCGCGCACAGCTCGGGGTCGTCCAGGTGCGCTTGCACGTAGGCCTTCACCCGCAGCAGCAGGGTGCGCCGCGCAGCGTCCTCCAGCGGCGCGTCGGTGAGGTGGTCGCTGATCAAGGTCGCGAGGATGTCGGTGACGTTGCGAGCCAGCTGCTCACGGGTGGAGGGGTGCAAGCTCGCGCCGCTGCTGGAGAGCCTGCCGAGGAAGGGCAGCAGGAACGGGCTCAGCGCGTGATCGCGGCGCAGCGGCACGGCGGTCAACTGCGCCAGGTCGCGATCGGCCACACCCAGGGCGGCTTTGGGGAAGGAAAACACCCGGCTGGCGAAAGGCACCTCGATCGCCGAGGTGAACGGGCGGGCGCTGTCCAGGAGGGTGAACTCCTCGCTCTCGATGTACGCCTCGTGCCCGTCCTGACGAATGACGGCGCGCCCGCGGTCCATGAAGGCCAGCAGCAAGCGCTCCTGCTCGGTGGCGTCGGCCTGGACGTGCTCCAGGCCCCGACGCACCAGCAGACCCTCACCGCTGACCACCGCCAGCCGCAACGAGCCCAGCTCGGTGATCGCAACGGTGCGCGCCCGCGCAGGCGCCTGCGCTGGCGCGTGCGCACCGGCCCGCTCAGGGCGCTCAGCACAAGATTCGCGCACCTCGACGTGGAGGAAGGTCGGTGGCAGCGCTTCGGCCTCGTCCATGTCGGCTCTCCTCCACGTCCAGCGCTGGACGCTACGCCCGCCACCGACCGGGCCGCCAGAGCTGGTGCTCAAGCGTGCACGGATCGTCAAGATCGAGCGCCGCGCGTCCCGGTCGAGACAGCGCACCGCTCAGCTCCGCCGCTCTCCTGGCGATCGACCCGCGCGTTCTCGCTCGCTGCAAGCACCGCTGCTCACCCGCCTGGGTGCTCACCCGACTGCGCTGACCTGCCTGCCGCCGGCACCTCCGACGGGCAGCGCAGGCGAGGGTCAGCAGGGACAGAGTCCTGCAGGGTCAGGGTCCTGCAGGGTCAGGGCCCAGCGACGGAGGGGACGGGCTGATCAGGTCCACGATGACGTGCTTACGAGCGTGCCAGCGTGTCCGCGGCGCCAGGTGTAGGCGACGACGCTCAAGGAGACGGCGGTCGGCGACGCACGTCCCGACTCGCTGCTGCCAGGTGGGCAGACCTCGTGCACCCGGCGCTCACAGGGCCCACCTGCGACATGGCGTGTGCCCCGGGTGTCGCCTCGTCGCCTCGTCGCCTCAGGTGACGCTCCAAGGGCCGCCGGCTACCTCCGCTACGAGCACGTGAGGACGCCCTAAAGCGCGCCCACGAGCGAAGACGCACACGAGCACGGACAAGGGGGCGCGCGAGGGCGCGCAGCGCTGAGCACGCGGATGAGCAGGTGATGGGCGATGGTGGACGGGCCAGAACCAGCGCGACGAACTCCGCGGCGCGAGTGGGCCAGAGCCCGGGTGCTTCATCACCAACGCCGGCACGCCCACCCGCGCACCGGTACGACCATGACGCTGACAGCACCGCACACGCGTCAATTAGCGGCGGCGCCCATCACGGGTGCTGTTCGCGCCAAATGCTGATGCAACGGTCGAGGTAGGATCGGATGCTCGCAACCACGAAATCTCGCGGTGATGTTGCGAGCCGTGGACACCTGCGCGCACAACCCCGGACGGATCCGTCAAGCGCCAGTGCTCGCTCAGGCAACCAGGGCGACACAGCTCGGGCTAGCCTTGGACCCCACCAGCACCGGAACTCGACGCCACCGCAGCCCATCGCTGCAGCCAGGCACGGCGCTGGCGTACGTCTTTCACGGGGACCGTGCACCCGTACGGTGACACGGCCCCCACCGCACCGTGCGCAACGCGGACAAACTCGCCAGGCGCAGCCGCATGGCGTTTGGAACGGGTTCCGTCGCCCCGCCGCGGCCCTCACCCGTTGAGCGACGGCTCCTCTCACAGACCGCAGGGCGTACCTGCTGACCACGTCCAGCATGAGGCGATCCCCACCACGGGCCCATCCCCACCACGGGCCCATCCCCACCACGGGCCCATCCCCACCACGGGCCCATCCCCACCACGGGCCCATCCCCACCACGGGCCCATCCCCACCGCGGGCCGGCGGCATCCCCGCGCTTACCCGCAAGCGCACCACCCACTGACAAGGAGAGAGCATGTCCGTCTTCGAGATCGTCGGCCACCGCTTCCTGGCTGACCTGAGCCCGCTGATCGTCGAGCTGTACTTCAACTCCCAGACCCAACTCACCTTCACCATCCGTGAGGGCGGTGATTTGGCGGAGCCGGGCTACTCCGAGACGGTCGACACTGACATGGTCGAAGTGGCTCCTCAGGTCTACTTCACCTCTTGGGAGGAGAAGTCCGGAGCTACGGTCACCCACCTCGAGGACTTCGGCAGCGGGCGCCTGCTTTCCAACGCCACCCTTCCTGGCGGCGCAGGACTCGTTCGCATGCGCGGAACCCTGACACCGATGGACGGGCAGCAGCACCTCGCAGGAGCAAGCACACCGACCGCCAACAAGGAACTCGTCCGACGAGCCATGCACGAGCTCTTCGAACTGGGTGATCTCACAGCGTTGGACCGGTACTGGGCCGAGCCCTACATCCAGCACACCCCCACCTTGCCCAACGGCCTGGATGGCCTCCGAGCGGCTGTGCCGTCGTTGCAGGGCTTCTCCTGGCAGCCGCGTCGCATGGTGGCCGAGGCTGACCTGGTTATCGCCCACAGCGTCGTCGAGGGCTGGGGTCCCGTGCCCCTGGCGGTTGCGGACGTCTTCCGCATCCACGACGCACGCATCGTTGAGCACTGGGACGTCGTCCAGGAACACGTGGCCGACAGTAAGACCGTGAGCGGAAACCCGATGGTGTGACGGCAGAGACCGGCGATCAGCAACACGTTCGACCGCAGGGTGCACGGGACGAACGCCGGCGGGGCAAGCCCTGAAGGCACGCTGGAACGCCCGCAAAGCACTGAACGCACTGGCAACGGCGCTGGCAACAGCTGTGGAAGGTGTTCCTGGCCCCCTCAGCCTGGACCCTGGACGTCGTGCCGGGCGCCTGGCGGGACATGCCTGCGAGCCGATGCGCACAGGCGGCGCAGAAGTGCGTCATCGATGTGGCTCGATCGACTGCCTGAGCGACAACTCGGCTTGCACGAGAACGGCCACCACCACACCCACCACCGTGCCCACCACCGCGCCCACCACCGTGCGTGTCGGAGGTGGTCGGCATGGTGCCGGGCATGTCCGAGACAACTTCCCCCGTACCCGGCGGCGATGAACAGCTGCGCGCCCGCTTCGACGCCATCCGCGCCGCGGTGTTCGAACAGCTGCGCCGGGCCGACGCTGAGCGCGCCGACGCCGCGCGGGCCCGCCGGCACGCTGGGCAGGCGCCCGGCGAGGACACTCACCGCGGCAGTGACCCAGACCGGTAAGCCGGAGGACCTCACCCGAGGTACGCGTGGCTGCCGCGAAGGCGCCCGACACGCCGCCGGAGGTTCCAGGCGTGCGTGCACTTCTGACCTAGCGTGCTCGGCACGGGCTGTGGCGCCGCAGTCGGGACGGTGCGGTGCCGGTGCCCGTGCGGCAGGCCTGCGCACGTCAGGAGGAGACGGTGTCCCACACCCTGCACGAATCACCCGGTCAGATGCTGCCGGAGCCCGCTCCCCCGCTGGTGCGCCAGATGGTGCCGGCGCCTGAGGCGCTGTGCGTCCGGCGCCCGGAACCGGCGCACTGTGAGCGCTCCAGCGCAGGGGCCGCCGCAGGGGTCAGCGCGGTGCTCGACAGCTGCGGGCGCTTGTGGCGGCTGCGCGATGACACCTTGTGGGAGTCCACCGACCGGGTCATCACCACCGCGCAGCTGCTCGAGGACGCCTACGGTCCCACCCGGCCGGCACCGACCACCGCGCCGGACGCTGTGCTGACCGGCGCGTCAGCTGCGCCGGTGGGCGCGCGGGCCGGCACCGCCCACCAGTTCTGAAGCACGCCGCAGGGCTGCCCCCCGCTGCCGGTGGCACGTTAGGGTCACGGGGTGCGTGCCGGAGTGCCGCGCTCGCAGGGGGTGCTGCACGGCTGTCCGGGCCGGGCGGCAGGATGCTCGACGTGCCTGCCCGTGACATCGAGCCCGTCCTGCCGCAGGGCTACAGCGAGCTGCTCGAGGCGCTGAAGGAGCGGGTGCGCACCTCACGCGTGCGCGCGGCACGCGCGGCCAACACCGAGCTGCTACGCCTGTACCACTCCATCGGCCGCGACATCGTCGTGCGCCAGCAGCGCGACGGGTGGGGCGCGAAGATCATCGACCGGCTCGCCGAGGACCTGCGCGCCGCCTTCCCCGACCAGCGCGGCTTCTCGGTGCGCAACCTGCACTACATGAGGGCCCTGGCCACCGCCTGGCCCGAGGAGGCGGACTTTCTGCCACAGCCTGTGGCAGGACTGCCCTGGGGCCACGTGCGAGCCCTGCTGGACCGCCTCGACGAGCCCGCCACCCGCGACTGGTACGCCAGCCGCGCTCTAGAGCACGGCTGGTCGCGCAACGTCCTGGAGCACCACATCGCCACCCGCCTGCACCAGCGCGAAGGCGCCGCCCCGTCCAACTTCACCACCCACCTGCCCCCGGCCGACTCCGACCTGGCCCAGCAGCTGACCCGCGACCCGTACGTCTTCGACCACCTCGATGCCACCGACCGCGCCAGCGAGAAGCGCCTGGAGCAGGCCCTGATGGACCGCCTGCAGGCCACCTTGAGCGCCTTCGGGCACGGCATGGCCTTCGTGGGCCGGCAGGTGCACTTCACCGTCGGCGGTGATGAGCTGGTCGTCGACCTGCTCTTCTTCCACGTCGAGCAGCTGCGCTACGTCGTCGTGGAGCTGAAGATCGGCCGCTTCGAGCCCGGCTACCTGGGCCAGCTGGGCACCTACGTGGCCATGGTCGACGACAAGCTGCGCCGAGCGCAGCACTCCCCCACCGTCGGCATCCTGCTGGTCGCCGGGCGCAACGAGACCCTGGTGCGCTACGCCCTCTCCAGCGCCGCGGCTCCGGTGGCGGTGGCCACCTACGACACCCTGCCGCCTGAGCAGCGCGCCGGGCTGCCCGACCCGGCGCTGCTGAGCATGGAGCTGACCAGCGAAGTCAGCGCGGTGCTCACCGACGCCCTCGACGCCCCCGACGAGAGCGCCTCGCACGAGAACACCTCGCAGCAGGCTCCAGAGCAGTGACCCGGTCACCCCTCAAGCAGTGAACAGCCCACGACGTGACGGGTGCGGACACCAGCGCTCGTAGCGGTGCCTCAGGTCGATCTCGAGACCGCCTCGCGCGCCGGCCGCGGCGCGCGAGGCGCCCGGCCCGGGCGGCTGACGAGCACTCCTGCTCGTGCGGTCGCACTGCAGGCAGCGGCCCAGCGAGAGGTACCAGGCGCCCTCGCCCCGGTGGCGCCACCAGGTCCACTACTCGCTGCGCTGCCCGCACCCGGGACACACCTGGTGCCCGAAGGCGTGGGTCTGCTCCAGCGTGAAGGCCCACTCCCCCTCGGGGTGCTGTAGTCCTCGTCTCACGCGCACCTGACTCTCACGGGCACCTCACCCGTAGCGCCGGCGCCTCGCCACCTGCGCCTGCGCGCCCCGCGCTTGACTGCCACATGACTAGGTGCCATGTGCCTGGGTGCGAGTGCCTCACGCCGGGGCCCGCAGCCGCCAGCCGGAGTGCTCGTGCTGGCCGTCGTGCTCGAGCCAGCCGTGCTGGCGCAGCCACGCGGTGCGCTTCTGCCACACCCGCGCCCCCACCCCCGCCTCCCGGGCCAGGACCGCGGCAGTGAAGGCGGGCGGGATGCGGTCCTCGTAGTCGGCCGCGGCGGCCAGCACCCACACGATCGCGCTCATCGACTCCCGCGCCGGGCGTAGGATCACCTGCCGCGGCACCGCCGCCACCGCGGTGTGCACGGCCCTGGCCCAGCGCACCGCCGAGGGCACCATGTCGCGCGCCTCGATCGGCAGCAGCCGCACGCCAGGCTCCACGGGGATCACCGTCAGCGCATCGGGACCTGCCCCGGAGATCTGAAGAGCGATCACTCGCTGGCGTGAGCCCTGCGCCGGGACGCACCAGGACAGCGCCATGACTGTGCGTGGTTCAGGCAAGCGCGCGAGCTTCAGGGAAGGTCGTCCAGGAGGTCGCCCACTGCCGTGAGGACCGTCTGCAGTACGCGCAGCGAGGCATCGAGGTCCCCAGCTATCTCCATCGAGTGGTCGGCGCCGGTCACCTCCACGACTTGCTGCCCCGAGCGGCGGGCAGTGTCTGGGTCCCAGTACGGGTCGGCCGTGCCGCCGATCAGCAGGGTCGGCGCGCTGGCCCGCTCGGCGGCGTCGCGCACTGCCGGCTCGCGCAGCAGCGGGGTCAGCCAGATGCCCGGCAAGTCCCGCTGGACGGCCAGGGGCAGCAGCCGGGTGCTCAGCGACTTGGCCACCACCAGGTGCGTGCGGGCGTGCATCGCGTCGAGCAGGTCGGGGGCGAGGTCGAGCAGCTGCTCAGGCGTGGGCGGGATCGGCCAGCGCACGGTGCGCACCGTCCAGCCGCGGGTGCGCAGCAGCAGGCGCGTGTAGTGCAGCAGCGGAGCCTCGCAGCTGTAGCCGCGCCCGGGCAGGACGGTGGCCACGCGGTCGCTGTCACCGTCGTGCGTGGAAACCTGCAGCAGCGCTGGCTGCGGTGCCTGTCGCGGTGCCTGCTGCGGTGCCATCGCGCTCCTGCCTCGCCGGTGCCGGGCACTCTACGAGGCCGGGCCGCTCGCTCTGTGGCGCGAACGCGCGGCCGAAGGCACCTCAGCTGCTCGCGGGTGAAGTGCGGCACCTGTGGTCCTGCCGTCTAGGCCGGTTGCGTTGCCACAGCACCAGCGATGGTGGTGCCCGAGCGGGCGCTGGAACGCTGAGCTTCGGCTCAGTGCTGGGCCAGTGCTGGGCCAGTGCTGGGCCAGTGCGGGGCCAGTGCGGGGCCAGTGCGGGGCCAGTGCGGGGCCAGTGCGGGGCCGGTGCGGGCCGGTGCGGGCCGGTGCGGGCCGGTGCGGGCCGGTGCGGGCCGGTGCGCGATCGGTGCGCGATCGGTGCGCGATCGGTGCGCGATCGGTGCGCGATCGGTGCGCGATCGGTGCGTCGCTGAACGCGACGAGCGTGCGCCTTCCGGTGGACGGCGGGCCGAGGCGTTCCGCGCACGCGGTGCGGGGTGCCAGCGTGGGCGGGTGAGCACTGCGTCCGGTCGTCCCTCGTCCCGCCGTCCCGGGCCTCGCCGTCTCTCGTCGCTGCGCGAGCCCGTGGTGCTGGCCCTGGTGGGGCTGCCGGTGGTGGGGGCGCTGGCCGGGCACGCGCTACTGGTGGCTGTGACCGTGTGGGGGCTGTGGAGCATGCTGAGCTCGCAGTCCTCCACCGCGGTGCTCGCTCTGCTCTTCGCGCCGTTCGCCCAGGGTGCTGTGGCGGGGCTGACGATGCCGGCCGCGGTCGCTGTGGCCAAGCTGCGCCGGCGAGGTGCAGTACCAGCGGCTTGAGCGAGGGCCCCGCGCACGCGCACAGCTCTGCGCGAGGTCCAGCTCAGCGTGATGACCGTGCGCCCGCCAGTGGCATCAGGGCGATCAACGCTGCGGGGTGGACCCCTCCAGCAGCTCGAGCAACAGCGGCGTCAGCGAGGCGAGGCTGTCGTTCGCGCTGGAGCCGATCAGGGCGCCGGCGCGCTCGGCGGTGGCGCTCAGACCGAGGCCGGCGAACAACCGGTCCAGGGGATAGCCCTCCACGTTCACGCCGGTCACGCGCCAGTCGCCGCTGGCGTCCTCGTCGTCCTCGGCGTCAGCGGCCTCGTCGACGACATCGACGAGGTCGATGACGACGTCGGTGCACATGCCGGCCCATCCCTCCGGCGGCTCCTGGCTGACCGGCAGCGCGGGAAAGCGAGCCGCGAAGGCGTCAGCAGCCGCGCACCAGATGATCTGGCGCCGCCCATTGGAAGCGCCGGCCGAGCCGGGCGCGAAGCCGCGCGGGATGAGGACGGCGTCGATGCTCTCCTGCAGCCGGGCCACGGTGCTCGACTCCTCGCGCTGCGGCATGAGGCGAGTGTGCTGCACGGCGCCGGTGCGCCCGACGCCCGAGCAGCGCTCGGAGGAGCTGTGCGCTCCTCGACGTGAGCGGGGAGTCCAAGCGGCCGCCGGACCCGCAGATAAAGGACGTTATCTGCGCCTGAGAGACCACCGGATGCGTGCAGACCCGTGTGGCGGCAGGGCCCAGCTTCCAGTCGGGTGCGTCAGCGGTGTCGGCTCAGCGCTCCGCTCTAGCCCCGGCCGCGGGCGGCCAGGGGCGCGGTTGCCACGGCTGCCAGCGCTGCTGGGTGGACAGCGCCGCGAGCACCGCCAGCGCACAGATCCCCACTTGTGCCGCGGGTGCGGCGTTGAAGAGCAGCGGCACGCTGATCAGCACCACCAGGGCGGCCAGCACCCACAGCAGCGGCGCCACCCACACCGCCACCGCCCGCCGCCAGCACGCCAGCTGCACCACGGCCGCTGTGCCCACGGCCAGCACCGGAGCGGTCAGCGAGACCAGCGGCGCCGGCCCCAGGGCGGGCACGCCGGCCAGCGCAGCGGGCAGCACCAGCACCGCCAGGGCCAGCACCTGCCCCCACAGCGCCGCGCGCAGCACCCCGCGCCCCTGATCGCTGTGCTGGCCCGCGGGGCGCAGCGCCACCGCCAGCGCCGCGCTGAAGGCCAGCACCCCCACGGCGGCGGCGTAGGCCAGCGCGGGCAGGACGTAGCCGATGCCGTCGGCGCACGTCCACTCCGCGGGGTACTGATCGCCGAGCTGGTCATCGCCCAGGGAGCAGCCCACGTGCAGGACCTCGCGCAGCAGCGACAGGTACAGCTGGACCAGCGGTGGGGCCAGCACCACGACCACGGCCGCGGCCACCGCCGCGCACAGCCCCACCCGCGCCTTGGTGATCACAACGGGAGCCTAAGTGCGCAGCCCGCGCCGCCGGGCGGTTGCGGGGCCGTTCGTGGGTGCGGGGGTGGTGATGATCCGGTGCGCTGCGGCAGCTGCGCGATCGACACCGTAGTGCCCGTTCTGCTGTGAGCGGGCCGGTGTCAGCGGCGGGCGCTGCGGGCGCCGGTGCGCGTCCCGGTCCCGGTGCCGGCACTGGGGCTGCTGCTCACGGTCGAGGGGTGGCCGGCCATCCAGGTGGCCAGCGAGGCGCGGTCGATCAGCTGCACGACGCTGCTGGCAGCCAGGGCCTGCGCCGGGCGGGAGCAGCAGCTGGTGGTGACGTGCAGGGCGTGATCGGCGCGGTGGTGGAAGACACAATGGGCCGGTGCACCCGCCCGTGGACCCGCCTGCGCAGCAACGGCCCGACCTGGCCACCTCGGGTGCTCCCGTCCCTTCGGGGTTCGACCTGCCGCTGCCGCTGCCTGGGCGGCTTCCGCGCGAGGTGCCGGCGGCCGGTGAGCCCGATGAGGTCTTCGACCGCTACGCCCGCCTGATCCGCACCGCCCTGGGGGTGCCGGTCGGGCTGGTCAGCCTGGTCACCCGCCAGGGGCAGACCCTTCCCGGCGCGGTCGGGCTGCCCCCCTTCTGGCAGCGGGCCCGCTGCACCGGCCTGTCGCACTCCTTCTGCCAGCACGTCGTCGCCCGCGATGCCCCCCTGGTGGTCCGCGACGCTCGCCGCGACCCGGTGCTGGCGGACAACCGGGCCATCGACGACCTTGGGGTCATCGCCTACGCCGGCTTCCCCCTGCACGACCCCGACGGCCTCGCGGTCGGCGCGCTGTGCGCGATCGACACCGCCCCGCGGGAGTGGACGCAGACCGAGCTGGACGTCCTGGCCGATCTGGCCGCCACCGCGAGCCGGGAACTGACCTTGCGCCGGGCTCACCGCCAGGTCGCCACCGCTCAGCAGGCCGAGCAGGCAGCGCTCGAGCACGCCGCGCAGGTCAGTGAGCAGATGGCCATCGGCTACCTGCAGATGGACCCCGAGTGGCGCATCACCTACGTCAACGCCCAAGGCCGCCGGGTGCTGGGCGCGGCCGGGGACGACCTGACCGGGCAGGTGCTGTGGGAGCTGTTCCCCGCCACCGTCGGCACGCTGTACGAGACCAACTACCGCCGCGCGGTGGACACCGGCGAGGTGGTCGCCTTCGACGCCTACTACCCCGCCCCCCTGGACGCCTGGTTCGAGATCCGCGCCACCCCCACCCCCGCGCACCGAGGCGGGGGTCTGGCGCTGTACTTCCTGGACGTCACCGCCCGCCACGAGGCCGAAGCGGCCGCGGTCCGCTCCGCCGCACGATTGGCCGCCCTGGGACAGGTGGCGCTGGCGTTGGCCGACGCGCAGACCATCCCCGACCTGGTCGCGGTGATGGTCGAGCAGGGCCTGAGCGCCCTGGGCGCTGACGGGGGGTCGATGGCCGTGCCCGACCCCGACGACGACCAGCAGCTGCTGTCCTACATCACCGCCGACTTCGGCGAGGACACCCGCGCCGACTTCGGCCGCCTGCCCCTGGACGCCGCCTTGCCCGTGGCGGCCGCGGCGCGCACCGGTACGCGGGTGCTGCTGAGCGATGCGGCAGCGTGCGCGGCGTTCTCCCAGCACACCGTGGAGGCCAACGCCGCCACCGGCTGCCAGGCGTGGGCCTCCATCCCGCTGCGCGCCGGCGGGCAGGTCCTGGGGGTGCTGACCGCCGGGTGGTCCGGCCCGCAGACCTTCCCCGCCGAGCAGGTCAGCGTGCTGGAGTCCTTCGCCGCCCAGTGCGCCCAGGCGCTGCAGCGCCTGCGGGCGCACGAGGCCGAACGCGTGGCCCTGGCCGCTGCGGCGGGGATCTCCGAGACGCTGCAACGCTCGATGCTCACCGCCCCGCCGGAGCCGGACCACCTGCAGATCACGGTGCGCTACGCCGCCTCGGCCGCCCACGCCGAGGTCGGTGGGGACTGGTACGACGCCTTCATCACCAGCGCGGGGATGACCACGCTGGTCATCGGTGACGTCACCGGGCACGACATGAGCGCCGCCGCGGTCATGGGACAGGTCCGCAACCTGCTGCGCGGCATCGGCTTCACCCTGGGAGACCCACCCGCACGGCTGCTGTCGGCGGTGGACCGGGCCAGCGCCGGGCTGGGCCTGGAGGCCGTGGCCACCGCCCTCGTCGCCCAGATCGAGCAGGACGGCGCCCACCGCGCGGCCGGCACCCGGCTGCTGCGCTGGTCCAACGCCGGGCACCTGCCGCCGCTGCTGATCGAGGCCGACGGCAGCACCCGGTACCTGGACACCGGCGCCGACCTGCTGCTGGGCTTCGACCCCGAGGCCGAACGCCACGACCACGAGCAGCTGCTGGCGCCGGGGTCTGCGGTGCTGCTGTTCACCGACGGGCTCGTCGAACGCCGCGGCGCGCACCTGAGCGACGGCCTGGACTGGCTGGCGGCCACCGCCGCGAGCCTGACACGCGCCGGAGCTGACCTGGAGCAGCTGTGCGACGGCCTGCTGGCCGCGGTCGCCGGGCACCTCGAGGACGACGTGGCGCTGCTGGCCTTGCGCGCCCACCCCGAAGACGCCCCCCGACCCCCCGGAGCCGGCCCCGCTCACGTCCCGGCCGGCCTGCCGCCAGCTGAGGACGCCTCACCGGACCTGTGAGGACGAGTCCACGAGGACCGGCCCAAGGCAGCCGGGATGCACGCTGCGGGCAGGAAGCCGCTGGTCAGGGTGCAGGACCGAGCAGCGGGTGCGACGGTGAGGACGCATCGCAGCAGGTGGAGGGCCTTCGGCCAGCAGGGCCCTACCTCCCCGATGCCCGGGGCGGGGGAAAGATCGATGGACATCGCCGTGGAACCAGCCGATGGCAGGCTGCGGCACGAGGGCCACACCCCTCACGCTGCCCGCGGCGCTGACGGCCCGGCTGGTGGTCTGGCTGGTGGTCTGGCTGGTGGTCTGGCTGGCGGTCTGGCTGGCGGTCTGGCTGGCGGTCTGGCTGACGGCCTCGTCGTGGTGATGGTCAGCGGTGACCTCGACATCCGCACCAGCCCTCGGCTGCGTCAGACCTTGACCGACCTGCTGGAACCAGCGACCACCGGCACCCCGGACCCGGCCGGCGTCGGGCAACGGCTGCGCGGGGTGATCCTGGACCTGCGTGAGGTGGCCTTCATGGACTCCTCGGCCCTGGGGGTCCTGGTCCACGGCTACAAGCTCACCCGCCTCCACCAGCAGGGGTACGCGGTCGTCGCCACCAGCTCCCTGATCACCAAGATGTTCGAGGTCACCGGCCTGGCCCGCAGCATGCCGCTGCACCCCGACGTGGCCGCCGCGGTCGCAGCGCTAGGTCGACCTGCCTCCGCCTGAGCAGCCCATCGAGGGCGCCGATGAGGAGGTCGCGGTCTTCCGACGTCACGTCGGCAACGCCACTGACGGCTCGGTGAGCTGGTTCGACATCGTGCAGGACTCCCTTCGCGTCGTGACGCGGTCGTGCCTTCATCACCTGCTGTGGGCACCACGGGCACGAGCACAACGGCCCTGATCGAGGAAGGAAGAGCTCAAGTCTCGGCAGTAATCGACCGTTATGCGCCCAGGGCTGGCCTGCCAGCGGATGCTGTCTCGCGGTGATGCCTGCCACGCGGTTGGCGCCTCGATGGCCTCTGCGGGAAGGTGCTGCCCGCACGCCGATCTCGAGGAGGACCACCGGTGCGTCCAGGCATGAGCGATCGCCGCTCCGTGGCGCTGGAGACGACGGCGTGGGTGCTGTCCGCGCTGCTGATCGCCGCCTTCTTCGTGCCCATCGAGGCGGGGTGGGTCACCCGCCCGCAAGGCAAGGTCCTGGCGGTGCTCGGGCTGTTGTCCATCCCCACCATGGCCGTGGCGGGCATCACCCGAGGCTTGCGCCAGCAGCGCCGGCGGCAGCGCTCAGGGGTGAGGTAGGGCACGTCCTCTGGAGGTGACCTGGTCCCTCGTCGCAACGGTCCGCTGGGCGTCTGGTGGGGTCGTGCGCACCCGGCACGTGCGGGCGCAGCGGGCGTAGGGGGCGCAGCGGGCTGGGGGGCTGGGGGTTGTGAGCTGGGCGAAAGCGGGGACGCTGCTGCAGTGCTGCTGGAAGACTCGCGCCGCGCTGGATCGAGCGATCCACGTGCCGGGCAGGGCTGCCCGGCTGCCGGCACCGAGGAGAGACACCGCTGATGACGTCCCGCACCCGGGCTCTGGGGGCCATCGCCGCCCTGGCGCTGCCCGCGCTGCTGCTGACCCACGCTGGGACCGCGGCCGCCGCCCCGCCCCGGGAGAATTCCAAGGCCGAGCGGACCACCCGCTCCGCGTCCGTATCCTTCATCGAGGGTGACTCCACCGATGCCCTGGGCCTGCCCGGCGACTTCTACGAGGGCGGCTTCTTCATCACCGAGGACGCGCAGGGCACGCGCCTGAACGGCGGGATGAACGTGGATTCCCTCGTGCCCAACACGGACCCGGACGACGAGACGCCCGACGGCCAGCTGCTGCCCCACTACCTGGGGTACGTGTCGTTCAGCAGCACGCAGGTGCGCTTCAGCATCGACGTCAAGAGCGCCACCGCCACCGCCACGGCGGACGTGCTGGTCACCGACGAGGCCGGGCGCTCGAGCACCTGGCCGCTGGCGCTGCGCCTGCACAGCCCCGAGGGGATGCAGGAGTTCCTGCGTGATCAGTCGTGGAGCGACGGGCAGATCACCTACCGCTCCTGGGAGCGGCTGCTGACCAGCTCCAACACCGTTCCCGAGGGCTCGCTGGGGGGCATCGACTTCGCCGTCGACGCCGACGACCTGATCAACCCCTACCGAGACGCGCAGTACGTCTACGGCTCTTTCGAGACCGTCACGATCTACCGGACCCGCCCGCCGCGCTGAGGCCCGCCCGCCGCGCTGAAGGTGCTGCGTCGATGGGCCGGGGTCGCGCGATCCCGGCCCACCGGCGCTGGGTACGTCCACGGCGGGCCGGCGCCTCCACGGCGAGTCGGCGCCTCCACGGCGAGTCGGCGCCTCTTCGACGGGCCGGTGTCTTGATCGTGCAGTGGTCTCACACCACGTGCGAGGTGCGGGTGCCCGCATCAGCGTCAGGTGCTCACCTTGGTCGTCAGCGCCCGGTACAGCGTGGCCCGGGAGACGCCCACCGCCTGAGCCACCTCACCGGCGGGGCGCCCGGTGGCCAGCAGGGACTGGGCGGCGGCCAGCTTCGCCGGGGTCATCAGCGCCGGCCGGCCTCCGCGCCGGCCGCGGGCGACGGCCGCCTCGAGGCCTGCGGCGGTGCGCTCACGCAGCAGGTCGCGCTCGAACTCGCCCAGGGCGCCGAAGAGGTGCAGCACCAGGCGGCCGGTGGCGGTGGTGGTGTCGATGGACTCCGTTAAGGAGCGGAAGCCCACTCCCCTGCCGTCGAGGTCGTCGATCAGCTGCAGCAGGTGGCGCAGGGAGCGGGCCAGGCGGTCCAGGCGCCAGACCACCAGCACGTCACCGGGACCGAGGCGGGCCAAGACGTCGTCCAGCGCCGGGCGGGCGGCCAGCGCGCCGGAGGCGGTGTCGGTCCACACCCGGTAGCACCCGGCCGCGCTCAGGGCGTCGTGCTGCAGAGCGGGATCCTGCGCGGTGGTGGACACGCGGGCGTAGCCGAGCAGGTGACCGGGCCGCCGGGTCGGCTGTTGATCAGATGCCCGGGTGGGTGCAGCAGTGGCTGTGATCTTGGAGGCGGTGGCGGGTGCGCGGGTGGACACGCACGGGACCGTCTCAGAAGGCACCGACCGGCTGCTGGTGAGACGCACGTTTCGGACACGGGTTGTGAGACGGCGTGTCGTGGCCTTGGCGCCCCTGCCGCGGGGTGTCTCGAAAACGGTCGCTTCTGAGATGGCCTGAGCGGATGATCACTCGCTCAGGTCGATGGCCGCACGAGCGCTCGAACGGCTCACGCCGCCTGGTCCACCCCGCCCACCCTCGTTGGCCACATCAGACTGGCCCGGTGAGCGAGGCGCGTGACTGGGGTGGCTACCCGCTGCTGGCTGGGCAGCCCGAGCACACCGACGATGGGCGCTTCTGGGACGGGCAGCGCCTGTACCGCCTGACGCACCCCGATGTGCGCAAGCGCCAGGCCCGCCTGCTCAGCGAAGCCGACGTGATGGTGCTGAACCTGCTGGACTGCTCCCCCAGCAGCCCTCACGCCGGCTCCAAGCGCCGCGCCAGCCCCGCCGAGCAGCGCCGCATCCTCGAGGCCGGCCTGGTGCGCTTCGCCGAGCCCGAGGGGTGCTTGCAGCGCTGGCAGAGCCAGGACGGCACCGTGCTGGCCCTGCTGATCGGTGAAGTGCGCAGCCCGCGCCTGCCCTGAGCCCGCCTCCCTGCCTCCCCGCCTCGCGCGCGGCACGGCGTCCCCGGCGCGCAGCAGGCTCACCGGTGCGCCGCGGCCTGGCCAGCGCTCAGCACTGCCCGGTCAGCAGCAGCATCTCCTGCTCGTCATCGCTGACCCAGCGCCCGCCGGTCCACACGACGTCGCCCCTCGGCTGCGGCTCCTGGTTGGTGAAGGCACGGCGCGCCCCCTGCCACTGCTGCACCGCGTCCGGGCCGTCGAAGTAGTCCAGCTGCCGGCCGCCGTACCAGTACAGGACCAGCGGGGCGCCACCTGCGATCAGCGCATCGGCGGCTGCGCGCTTCAGGCGGCTGGAGCGGCGCTGGAAGCGCACCCCGGCCGGGCTGCTGACCTGCCCATCCCCCACCGCGTCCCACTGCTGCTCGGCCAAGCTCGCTCGCACCACCCCAGCATGAACGAGAGCTGCTCAGTCCCGGCACCCCGCGGGGGACATCACCATCGCCGTCGCACACGGTCGCTGTGGCGCTGTCGCAGCTGCTCAGCAGCTCTCCTGCAGCCCCACCAGCACCTGCCCCTGACGATGCCAGGCGATGCCCGCGTACACACGCCCCCGCGCATCCGGCACCGCGCCACCAGCACCCCCGCCACTAGCACCCGGCTGCTGGAAGTGCCCCCGCACCCGGGCCCACTCCTCCCGCGCGGCCTGCGGCGTCAGCCACCGCATCGGCCCCTCGAAGCTCTGCACCACCACCGGGTGCCCGGCCCGGACCAACTCATCGACCTCAGCTGCGCTCAGCCACGAGCCCAGGGATCGCTGCCAGACCTGACCGCCCTCGTCCCACAGGCGCTCACCGTGCACCCGGTTGTGCGAGACCTTCTGAGCCATCGGACCAGCATGCCCCGCGGCCGACACCGGACCACGCACTCATGCCGCCGTCCGATCGCTGTGACCGTCTGGGAAACGGTCGGTTTTGTGAGGACCAGGTCAGCCAGCCGAGGCATGCGGACGCTGAGGTGTCCAGGCGCTGGTGACTCCGCGCACCGCTGCGCGTGGTCGATCCTTCACCGGGGCCGGCAGCCGTCCCCCGTCTGCAGCGCGGCCACGTCCGGGCAGTGCAGGTGCTCCCACTCCCCGGAGCCGAAGGCGGCGTCGGTGGCGTCGACGAAGACCTCCACGCCGGCGCCGGCGGGCGCCACCCGGTAGTACGTCCTGATCGGGTCGCCCTCGTCGGTCAGGCTCGTCACCCGCACCTCGGCCCCCTGACGCCGCGCGCCCGGGGCCGTCAGGCACTCGCGGACCGCCGCCGGCTTCACCTGCCCCTGCGGCACCGCCACCGGCGGGCACGTGGGGTACGCCTCGCGCTCGGTGAAGGCCCGCGGCGCCCGGTTCGAGGCGCTCAGCTGCCAGACCACCCACGACGACATCGCCACGGCGAAGACCAGCAACGCCACGGTGAGCACCGCCGCGGTCGAGGGGGACCGGCGTACTGGCCGCGCGCCGGCTGTGCTGCTGCTCATGCATGTAGCGTGACCGATCGGCAGCACCGGCAAAGCTGCTTCAGCTCGGCGTCCGCCCCTGGACTGCGGTCGGCGCATCTCACAAACGGTCGCTTCAGCCACGCCCTCGGGTGGGTGTCGGACTACCCGCCTTGACCGGGATTGGACTCCCTGGCGCGTCACGCGGCTGCATCACGCCGCCCCTCACCCTCGCTCAGCACCGCGCGACGCCTCCTGCGCCTGGTGACGACGGTGGCGAGCTGGGCGGGCACGGCGACGGCCAGCACGATCACCGCCACCCGAGCCCACCAAGGCATCGACGAGCCCGTGGAGTCCATGCCCGCCATCACCGTGCAGAACAAGGCGGCGACCTCGAAGAGCCTGACCCACCCGCTCCTGCTCGAGCTCTTCGCGCCAGGGACCCGCCACCGCTGCCGGCGAGCCTCCCCCCAGGCCGAGACGGCCGAGAAGGCGGCCGCCGGCACCAGCCACAGCATCCAGAGCACATCAGCATGCTGCTGCACGCCCACCGCCGCGTCGCGGCCATCCGCCGCGACTGGGCCGATCGAGGACTCCTGCTCCATCGCTGCAGAGCCAGAGCAGGCCATGAGGACGAACGTCATCGGCACGGCCACCAGCGGGCTCGAGCACTCACGCCGTTGACCACCTGCACACCGCTGGGTGAGCGCGACAGCCGTCTCAAAAACGGTCGGATCTGAGATGGCGCGACGGGTGTCGACTGCCTGCTCGTCTCGAGGAGCAGCTGGTCAGCCAGTCGCCTCGTAGGCTGCGCGCGTGCCCGTGGTGATCGAGATCGTGACCGTCGTCGACGCCCCGGCAACCGTCGTCTTCGACCTTGAGCTGGACGTCGACGTCCACGCCGCCTCCTTGGCCGGCAGCGGTGAGACGGCCACCACCAGCACCGGGCGGCGCCGCCTCGGCCCCGACGACGAGGTCACCTTCTCCGCCCGCCACCTGGGGCGCCGCTGGTGCATGACCAGCCGCGTCACCGCGTACGAGCGACCGCACCGCTTCGTCGACGAGCAGGTGCGCGGTCCCTTCCGCACCTTGCGCCACGAGCACCTCTTCGAGGCCCTGAGCGCACAGCGGACCCGGATGACCGACCGCATGGGCATCACCGCCCCCGCCGGCCCGCTGGGGACGGCGGTCACCCACCTGCTGCTGGCGCCCTACCTGCGCCGGCTCCTGCGGCAGCGCGCAGCTCACGTCAAGCACGCCGCCGAAGCAGGCGATGGCTGCTCCTGCGACCGTCGCCCCGGCTGAGCCCTCGGAGTGCTCGCTCAAGTGCACTTCGGACGTCCTTGGGCTGGCGTGCCCGGTGGCGTTCCAGGTGCGCTGGTCAGCCGCTGATGGCGGTTCACGCCCGCTGCTCACCGGGCGCCGCAGCACTGAGATCTTCAAGCGTTGGGGTCCTCGCCGTGCAGGCGCAGCAGCCCGAGCCGGCTGTCGTCGACCGCCTCGACGTAGATGACGGCGCTGCGACCTTCGGCGTGCTCCCTTGCCCACTGCAGGACCTCGCCGACGTCGTGGGCGTCGTGCAGCCGGTGCTCCTGGCAGTGCCACATCACGTGCGGGCCTGGCGCCGGGCGCCACCAGAAGTGCACGCGGTAGACCGGCCGCTCGACCTCCCAGCTGGTGTCACATGGATCCACCGCTTCTGCGCGCATCCGGCGACGATGCCAGGCGCCAGCTGACGGAGGCACCCTCCACGCCACCGTCCGTGCGCTCACAGCGCCCTCGTCGCCCGTATATCGCGCCAGCCGATCGAGCCGCCGGCGGGCACACTGAGCGCGTGGCGGTCCTAGCGGTGGTGCGTAGCTGGAACACCCACCGGGCGTGGGGTGTGCTGGACAGCCCCCAGACCCCCGGTGGCTGCTGGGCGCACGTCTCCAGCATCGCCCGGCCCGGCCCCTGGAACGTCGAGGCTGGCGATGAGTACCTGCTGCAGTGGGAGAGCGCCCAGCAGGACGGCTTCGCCTACCGCGCGGTGCGCATGTGGCTGGCCGGCACCGAGCCCGTCGACCCGGTGGTCCGCCACGACGGCACCGCCTACACCAGCAGCCTGACGCTCAGCTTCGACGAGGACTGAGCGCCGCACCGGCCTGCTCACCTGCTCACCTGCTGCGTGAGCCGGCGGCACGACGCCCTCGCGGTTCAGACGGCGTCGATCATGATGTCGGACTGCGCCTCCAGTGGATCGCTCATAGACGGATCAGCGAGCTCTGCGCGCAGCCGGTTCGACAGCTCCCCTCCCATCTGCGGCCACGGCACGAACCCGGGCCCCGGGACGTACCTACCGACCCGGGCCACGCGCTGCCCGGCCAGAGCCAGCGCGCACGAGAGGGCCGCTTCGAGGGGGTCCTCGGCGCCTTGATCGCGTGCGATGGACGCAGCTTCGGCGATCGTCACCCACTCCTGGTGTGCCCGCGCCAGGACTTCCGCCTCGAGGGGGGTCATGCCCACGACTGTGCTCCGACCGGCCAGAGGAGGTCGACCCGGCTCTCACGAGGAGCGCATGCGTGATCGACCAGGCCGCACAACCGGCGCAATCGACCGTCTCACAAGCGGCGGTTCTGAGATGAGTCGAGCCGGCCGACGACCGCGCTGACGTGCCGAAGCGCGCACGCCGTTCCGGCGCCGGTCCGCGGTGGGTGACGCGGCCCGCGAGGCAGCCGCACACTGAGTCGGGTGGACACCCTGCTGCTGAGCGGGGACAACCCTCGACGGCGCCCACTGGACGCTGCACGCTCAGGACACCCCCCGCGGGCCGGGCGTGGTGCTTCACGTGCGCACCGCAGAGGCACGCCGCTGCTGGAGCACCGCGCAGCGCAGCACCCCGCTGCCACCCGGGCAGGTCATCGGCGGCGGCTGGGGTGGCGGCGAGGCCGACGAGCCGGCCACCTGGCTGATCAAGTTGCGCGCCGACGTGCGTGCGGTGGTGCACCTCTCGGACGGCACCCGCGAGGACCTGCGCGTGGTGGACGACCCGCACGCCAGCGGCGTGCGTTGGGCGGTGCTGGCCTACCCGCGCGACCTGGACGTGCACCGCACCGACGTCTACGACGCCGACGGCCGTGCGCTGCTCGACGCCGCCTTGACCTGAGTACCTACCCGCCCGCTCACGGCGCCGCGAGAGAAGGTCAGGGCACGCGCAGGGCCCACGCGCGGGCGGTGAGCAGGGCCACGGCGGCCAGCCCCAGCACCAGGGCGGCCTCCACCAGCACCACCGCTGGTGCGGTGCTGTAGCCGCTGGCACGTCCCACCGCCACCGCCGAGGGCAATGAGAGCGCCGCGGAGAGGGGAAGCAGCAGCGCACCGGCGCGCAGCGTGCGGCGCAGCTGCTGCGCCGCTGTGAGCCCTCGGCGCACCGCGGCCAGCACCGCGGCGATCAAGCCCACCCCGAACAGCGCGTAGACCATGCACACGATCACCGCGTACAGAGTGCTCTCGCCGTACACCGCGCCCGGCGCGGCGACGCGCACGAAGACCTGCCCGACCGCCCAGAGCACACCGGCCATCGCCGGCAGCACCACCACCAGCCCGGCGGCGATCGCGCCCACGGCCCCGATCGCCGCGGCGCCCAGCAACCGGCCGTACATCGGCCACGGCACCAGCCAGCCGTTCTCGCCGGCCACCTGCTCGGCGAAGACGTCCACCGCCACCCCCAGCACCGCCTCGGGGGTGCGCCCGTCCAGGTACGCCGCGTGCAGGTCGGCGCCGACCTCGCGGGCGACCGGCTCGCGCAGGACCCGCGGCACACCCAGAGCGCGCCAGTGCTCCTGCAAGGCGTCGATGACCGAGCGCACCGCGGCGGGCACCTCATCACCGCCCCTGGATGACGGGATGATCATCGCGGCTCGCCGGTCTGGGCACCTGTCCGGGCACCGGGCCAGGCACCGCTCCAGGCGCCGGTGGCGCGCAGCACCGCTTCGACCTCGGCGGTGCTGCGCTGCCACTGGGTCAGCCACTCGCCCAACGCTGCGCGGCCGGCGTCGGTGAGGGAGAAGACCGTGCGCGCCGGTCCCAGCGGGCTGGGTTGCTTTTGCTCGGCCAGCAGACCCGCGCGGCGCAGGCGGGTGATCAACGGGTAGACGCTGCCGTAGCTGACCTCCCCCAGCCCCGCCTCGGCCAGGCGGGCGGCCAACTCGTAGGCGTGGCCGGGCTGCTGCTCCAAGGCGGCCAGCACGCACAGGTCCAGCGAGCCGCGCAGCAGCTGAGCCCGCCGCTCAGCACCCGCAGTGCCCTGCGACTCTACTGTCATGCATCACACAGTAGCGATCGAGAACCAGACCATCGACCCCCCACGAAGACGCTGACGAGCCACGGCATACGCCACCGCTCCAAGGCACTCGCTGTCTCAAAAACGGTCGCTTCTGAGATGGTCCGAAGGGGCGACGACCGCAGGCTCATGCCGCAGCGCAGAGGCCGTTCCGGCGCCCGTAGGTGGTGGGTGACGCGGCACCCGTCCCAGCGCACACTGAGCTGGGTGGACTCCCTCCTGCTGAGCGAGACCGCCGTCGACGGCGCGCAGTGGACGCTGCATGCCGAGGACACTCCCCGCGGGCCGGGCGTGGTGCTCGACGTGCGCACCGCCGAGGGACGCTGCTGGAGCGCCACGGAGCGCAGCACCCCGCTGCCGCTCGGGCAGGTCATCGGCGGCGCCTGGAGTCGCGGGGAGGCCGACGAGCCGGCCACCTGACTGATCAAGCTGTACGCCGACGTGCGCGCGGTGGTGGTGCACCTGTCCGACGGCACCCGCGAGGACCTGCGCGTCGTGGACGACCCGCGCCGCGCCGGTGTGCGCTGGGCGGTGCTGGCCCCCCCGCCCCACCTGGACGTGCACCGCACCGACGTCTACGACGCCGACGGCCGGGCGCTGCTCGACGCTGCCTCGGCCTGAGCACCCGCCTGCCCGCTCACGGCGCCCCGGGCGCGTGCGGGACTCGGGCATGGCGGGGCTCGGGCATGCTGGCGCTGTGAGGTGGCCACCGTGGCGACGACACGTCCCCGCCAGCCCGCTGGCCGAGCTGCCGGTTGCTGCGGTGCAGCTGGCGCAGCGACTGCCCGACCCTGAGGCGCTGCGCCGACGCGCTAAGGGCCTGGCGATGCTGGACGCCGTGCTGATCGAGGACCGTGACAGCCGCACCTTCGACTTCGACACCGGCTGGGGCGTGAGCGAGGAGCTGGCCTCGATGGACGACGGCAGCGGCAACGCCTGGTCGATCACCTTCACCCCGGTCGGGGTGTGGCTGCGCGGCTTCGACCACGAGAGCCCCATGAGCCCGTGGGCCGGGGAGCACGACTTCGACTGGCTGACCGCGGTGCCCGAGCCGCTGCGCCAGGCCGCCGCGGAGCCGGCCTTCACCGGCGATGACCTGCCGCTGGTGAGCGTGGCGTGCTGGCGGCTGCGCGAGGACGAGGGTTGGCACCCGGTGCGGTTGCGCAGCGGCGTCGCCGCGGACACCCCCGACGGCTCGGACTGGCTGTTCGCCGAGCTCGAAGGTGACGACGCGGCCCACGTCGCCTACCTACAGGAGAGCTACGAGATCGAGGTGGACCCGCAGGACGTGGAGCACGTGCTGACTCTGCAGCCGCTGAGCGAGGAGCTGGTGCGCCGGCTCAACCACGAGCGGCGACTGGCAGACCTCACGCAGGACATCGCCCGCATCGGCTACCCCGGCCCCACCTGAGTCGGCTCGTCAGAGCCGGGCGAACATTCGGACATCCCGTCCTCTACGCGTGGTCACCGTCTCAAAAACGGTCGGTTATGAGATGGCCCGAAGATATGACGACCGCACGCTCGTGCCGATCTGCGGGCGTGCCTCGACAGCTGCGCGGCAGGTCGCGCACGATCAGTGGGTCCGCGCGCCACCGCGTTCTGAAGGGCCACCGTGACCACTGCAGCCCACACCCACGAGATCCCGCAGGGTGTGCTGCTGCTGCTGCAGCGCGCTACCGGCGCCGGCCTGCTCAGCAGCATCGAGGCGATGGCCGCCGCGCTGACTGAGACCGGCTGGGTGCGCGGCACCACTAGCGGCTCGTGGTCCTACGCCGCGGACGCCTCCTGGACGGTGGAGTCCGCCGACCACGCCCCAAGCTTGTCGATCTTCACGCAGGGAAACGAGCAGCAGGAGTACGAGCGTCTGCTCCACCTCGCCGGCGCACTGCGCGCCCTGATCGACGCCGGAGAGGTGGGAGCGGTGCAGCCCGGCGAGCCGGACCCGGACTGGAGCAGCTGGTCCGGCGCCGACGTGGTCCTCATGCTGAATGTGACACCACAGCGCCAGCTGGACGAGCTGGGCAGGTACCGCCTGCCCGCTCTGCTGCACCTGGCCGTCGAGCGGGCTGACACTCCCTCAGAGGGACTGCCCTTCGACCTGTCGCGGGCATACCGCCTGGCCCGGCAGGGCTCACCGATCGCCCGCTGGTACCTGGCCGGTGAGGACCTCCTGCCCGAGGACGTAGTAGCTCTGCTCGCCGCCGACGAGGACCCAGCCGTCGTGGCTGCCCTAGATGCCAACAAGGAACACCGGCGCAGCGAGCAGCAATGGCGCCTCACGCGCGACGAGCCGTAAGGCGCAGGCACCTCACCACCGCACGCCCATCCCGCGGCTCGGGCTCACCTCCTAGACGTAGGCGCCTAGCTACGCCGGCGCAAGCGACGGGCGATCGCTGCAATGGCGGCAAAGGCGAGCATGATCGGCGCCGCCTCACTGCCGACGGAGCGCCACTTCTCGCCGTTGGTCGTATCAGGCACGAGTACCTCCGGATGTCCGCCGCGCACGACTACCTCACACGGTAGTGCTGGCCAAGGACCGAGGCGGCTCCATCCGGTCATGCCGCCGTCCAGACGCGGTCACCGTCTCAAAAACGGTCGCTTCTGAGATGGCTCGATGCTCCGGCAACCGTGCGCTCCGGGTCGCTGAGCAGTCGATCACTGCGTCGCGATCCACGGCGCTGCTCCTTCCGCCAGCTCCAGCCAGGTGCATCCGGTGACGGACCAGAAGAAAGTTGGCCAAGATCGGGAACTCGAGGCGCGCTTCGGGCATGAGGGGGTGTGAGCCAGGTGAGCGGCACCCCCCACGGGCCCGAGCAGCCCGACGGCCGAGAGCCCCAGACGGCCTCGAGTCGTCAGGCGGTGCCGCTGGACGACGCGCAGCTCCACGACGGGCAGCTCGATGACGGGCAGCTCGATGACGGGCAGCTCGATGACGGGCAGCTGTGGCGCCGGGCGGTGGCAGGCGACGCCGACAGCTTCGGGGTCCTTTTCGACCGCCACGGCGATGCGGTGCACGCCTACTGCGCGAGGCGCACCGGCTCCCTGGACGCCGCCGACGACCTGGTCTCGATCGTCTTCCTCGAGGCCTGGCGCCGGCGCGGCGACGTGGAGCTGATCGAGGGCAAGGCGCTGCCGTGGCTGTACGGCATCGCCACCCGCACCCTGCAGCGGCGCTGGCGCACCACCCGCCGGCACCGCGCCGCCCTGCAGCGCCTACCCGCGATCGCGCACGAGCCCGACCACGCCGAGGACGTCGCCGCCCGCCTGGACGACCAGCGCCACCTGGCCGATCTGCAAGCCGCCTTCGCCCGACTGCGCCCAGCCGAGCAGGAGGTCCTGACGCTGTGCGTGTGGCAGGGCCTGGACTACGCCTCCGCGGCGCTGGCGCTGGGCGTGCCCATCGGCACCGTGCGCTCCCGGCTGTCCCGAGCACGGGCCCGCCTGCAACGCGCCCACCTGCACACCGGCGAGGACCCACCCGTAGCTACTACCGCTGCGTCCTCCCCCGCCTCTCGCGCCTCTCGCCCGCGTACCGCCTCTACGGAGCTGTCATGACCTCGACCCTGGGCGGCATGGACCGCCGCCGGCACGCCGCCGTGCGCGCCCTGCTCATCGAGCAGGCCACCACAACTACTACCAGCACCGCCGCGAGGAGCAGCGCTGCATCCGTTGCCCACGGTGCCGATCGAGCAGACGGCCACCTTGCGGGCCACCAGCGACCAGGTCACCGG
Source organism: Kineococcus gypseus (assembly GCF_050871305.1). NCBI lineage: Bacteria > Bacillati > Actinomycetota > Actinomycetes > Kineosporiales > Kineosporiaceae > Kineococcus > Kineococcus gypseus. The sequence continues at coordinate 60,975 of NZ_JBJLRD010000010.1, forward strand.
CCCCAGGGGCGCCAGCCCAGTAGCCGGCCGCCTGCGTGGAAGCGCCCGAAGGTGCGCCGAGTGGGGCTGGCGCTGGCCTCGGTGAGCGCGGTGGCCGTCACCTCCGCGGTGATGCTGGCCGGGGACCCCACCGCCCCGGCCAGCTACGCCAGCTGGAGCGCGGTCCCGGCCAGCGCCAGCACCACCGCCCAAGCCGCCCGCCAGTCCGAGGACGACATCGCCACCCAGGCCTCGAAGTGCACCGAGCTGACCGGCGCCTCCGTCGGCGTCGGCGGGGTGTCCGCCCGCCCGGAGGACGCCGCAGCGCGCAGCGTGCTGGTGGACCGCCGCGGGGACTGGACCTACTGCGTGGACATCACCAAGGGCTCAGGCACCGCCGACGACCCCCTCATCGTGCTCTACGGCCTCAACGGCGCCGCCGGTGGTGGCGGGGGCGCCACCGTGTGGGACAAGCCCTACACCTGGCCGACCGGCACCGACGTCAACGTCCTGGGCGGCAGTCCCTACGCCGTCGCCGACGAGGACCCGGTGCGAGTCAACTACTCCCTCGTCGGGTCCCTGGGCCCGCAAGTGAGCGGGGTGGACATCAACCTCGCCGACGGCACGCGCATCACCACCACCGTGCACCAAGACTTCTGGGCCGCGTGGTGGCCCGGGCGCGTCAGCACCGCCCGGGTGAGCACCTTGAGCGTGCACACCGCCGACGGCACCAGCTACGAAGTGGACCCACGCACCATCCAACTGCCCTGGGAGCAGTACGGAGGCAGTGGCACCACCTGGCCGTGATCCCTCGCGATCACTTCCCCACACCTGCTCAGTCGGTGCGGCACCGTCTCAAAAGCGGTGGGTCGTGAGATGACCCGAGCCGACGACGACCGCACACTCATATCGATCTGCGGATGTTGCCTCCTGCACGCCTGACCGGGTGCAACCGTCAGCGTGTGACCTGCGTTCGAGGTGAGTGCCGATGACACCCCGTCGCCTGGTGCTGCTCGGGATGGGCGTGGCCCTGCTGGGCGCCTGCGGCTCACCGCCCTCCGAGATCGACGGCCCGGTCATCGTCATCACCGGCGAGCTGCGCTCCACGATGCAAGGAACGGCGGGCCCGGTGCTCGCGCTCGAAGACGGCTGCCTGCGCTTCGGCGCCGGCGGGGGCGTGCTGGTCTGGGGCAAGGGCACCACCTGGGACGAGAAGACCCAGGAGGTGGTGTCTCCCCAGGGGGCGCGCCTGCGGATCGGTGAGCCGATCACCGTCAACTCCTCCCCCGTGCCCGACTTGGAGCAGGCGCTGGGCCGTGAGGGAGCCGAAGCCGCTGAGGCGTGCGGCGGCGCCGACAGCCCCGGCGGCCGCACCCCCGAGGGCGCGTCGTCCGCCCTGGTCGGCGCACTGGTCCCACCTGGAGCGACTTAACGCTCATGCCGCCGTCCGGGCGTGGTCGCCATCTCATAAACGGTCGCTTCTGAGATGGCCCAGCCAGGCGCCGACCTCACACTCATGACCCTGGCCGAGGTGCCCACCCACCGGTCCCGCTCCTCATCCCGGCACACGCTGAGGAGCTTCCTCACCGCTTCTGGTCAAGACTCCGCCTCCCCACGGCCCGACGCTGCGCCATGATGCGGCGGTGAGCGGCATCCAGGCAGGGCGAGTGATCGCCGTCAGTCGCGACGGCACGCACCGCTTCAGCAAGGACGTCACCGACGTGATCACCTTGCTGGCCGGTCAGGGCGTCGAAGGCGATGCCCACGCCGGCACCACGGTCCAGCACCGCTCCCGCGTGGCCGCCGACCCCACCCAGCCCAACCTGCGCCAGGTGCACCTGATCCACAGCGAGCTGCACGACGAGCTCAGCCAGCAGGGCTTCGAGGTCGGCCCCGGCCAGCTGGGCGAGAACATCACCACCTGCGGCGTGGACCTGTTGAACCTGCCGCGCGGCACGCGACTGCACCTGGGCGAGCAGGCCGTGCTCGAGGTCACCGGGCTGCGCAACCCGTGCGCGCAGATCAACGCCTTCCAGCCCGGGCTGCTCAAAGCGCTCACCCCCCGCGATGCTGAGGGCAACGTGATGCGCAAGGCCGGCATCATGAGCATCGTCCTCGCGGGCGGTCAGGTGCGCGCCGGGGACCGCATCGGCATCGAGGTGCCAGCGCAGCCGTGGGAGGCCCTGCAGCGCGTCTGAGCGGCGGCTACCGACCACCACGGCGCACGAAGCTCAACACCCCGGCCCGGGCGACGACCCACCAGTGGATAGCCGCCCGCCGGTGCACCGGTCATCCCGCCAGGCGCGCCGTCACGCCCACGGCGCGCTGAAGCGCACTGCGGCGCGTCCCGTCATGGCACCGTCCGTGAGCAGGCGCCGTCTCATAAACGGTGGGTTCTGAGATGGCCCGAGCGGACGACGACGGCACGCTCAGGCCGATGAGCAAGCGATCACCGCCCGGAGTTGGCGGTCTTCTTGGCCGCTCTCAACCCAGAGGACGCACCAGCTGGCGCACCTGCCACAACGCCACCGCGCCGCTGAACAGGGCGCCGGGCACGATGACCGCAGCAGGCAGCACCACGCCCTGGGCGACCCACCAGCCCGCACCGAAGACCACGACGGCGACCAGCGCCGCCGCGGCAGCGGAGGCGATGCTCCAGCTCCACGCGCGGCGCTGCTTACGACGCTCAGCAGCTGCGAGCACTGCGAACGCACCAGCCGCTGCCAGCACCCCGCACAACGCTCCGGCCACGGCGCCGATCGCGATGAGCCCCAGACCCAGCCCCAGCTCACCGCCACCGGCGCGCAGGCCCAATGCGACCAGCGCTGCGCCCGGCAGCACACCCGAGGCCGCTCCGCACAGCGCCCCGCGCAGCAGACCCCAGCCGAACACCGCGTCGAAGGGACGCTGGCGCACAGCGCCCTCGGACACCGCACCCCGGCTCATCCACCGATGGTGGCAGGACCCGATCAGCGCCGTGCGCACATCCAACAGGAGACGCCCGTCTCCCCGCCCGACCATCTGTTCCTGCCGCCCTCATGCAGCAGTGGTCCTCGGTGTCAGGACGCGCGCGGCGGTGCGCGCCAGCGCGTAGGCCAGCGTGGCGACCTTCCACCCGCTGCGCTCACCGAAGCGGTAGTCGACGGCCGGCACCAGCCGCTGCGCCAGGTCCGGGCGCGCCCGGGCCAGGTAGCGCCGCGCCCGGCGCGCGTGCGTGGGCGCGGAGGCGATGGTGATGCTGCCGGCCTGCTCAAGGCGCTCCAGGCAGTGCTGCACGTTCTGCCACGTGCTGCGCGAAGCCTCCTCCAGCTCGATGCGCTCCTGCGGCACCTTCAAGACCTCGCGGGCGTAGCGGGCCATCACGTGCGCCTCGCTGGGGTCACCGGGGGCGCCGGTGCACCCGCCGGTGAAGAGCAGCCGGCCGTGCACCGGGTGCATCGAGCGCACCGCGATGTCGGTGCGCCAGCGCTGCACCGGGTGCAGCCGGCCACCGGGGCGGCTGGGAGAGCCGAGCACCAGCACCACCTGCGGGCCCGGGACCAGCCGGGCACCACCTTGAGCGCCCCTCGGGGCACCGCTCTGAGCACTGCGCCGGGAACCCGCGGGCCAGCCGTGGCGGGAGGCGTGCCGCTGCACTAGCTCGGCGATCAGGACGAGCGCCACGGGCAGGACCGCAGCGGACGACGCGACGGCCACCGGGAGCGGCAGGTGCAGCGAGCGGGGCACGTGGCGAGCATCCGCTCGGGCACCGCCATTGGCTCAGGCGACACGCACGGTCGTGCCGCCCCACGGGTGCGTCTGCTCGCGGCCCACTGCGGCGCCCTCGGCCGGGGCGCCACCGGCGCGGTGGCGGCGCCGGACACGCTCAGCGGCCGGCGGCCCACTCCTGCGCCAGCAGGGCGTAGCCGACCCCGTCGACCCAGCCCAGGTCGCGGTGCAGGGAGTCGGCCACCGTGTACAGCTCGCGGCGCATCCCGACGCGCTCCATCAACCGGATCGAGGCGACGTTGGCGGCGAAGGCGTTGGCCGTCACCCGCCGCAGCCCCAAGCCCTCGAAGCACACCCGCAGCACCTCGCGCACCGCCTCGCTGGCGTAGCCGCGCCCACCGAAGGCCGGATCCAACGCCCAGCCCAGCTCGGCGTGCACCCCGCGCGCCTGCTGGCGCACCTCGCGCTGGGCCCAGCCATCCTCCACCTTCACCATCACGTCACCCACCACCCGGCCTTGAAGCTCGATGACCAGCAGGTCGCGCAGCCGCGCGGTGAGAATGGCCCGCCAGTCCTGTCGGTCCGCAGGGCGCCACGAGCCCCACCGGCTGACCTGCTCCAGGCGCCGGTAGGCCCACACCGCCTCCTCATCGGCCGCGCTGACCCGCCGCAGGCTCAAGCGGGCGGTGCGCACCGGCCACGAGAGCGCGTCCAACGGTGCGGGTGCGTCCTGATCGGTTCCGCTCACCGACCGAGCGTGTCAGCTCACCCGCAGAGCCGCTCATGACATGGCGTGCTGCGTGTTCGGTCACCGTCCCACAAACGGTCGCTTCTGAGATGGTCCAGTCACGCGCCCGTCGCACCGTCCTCGAGCTGGCCAGCAGGTCGATGACACTTCCGTCCACCGCACAGCGATCGGTGACCATGACGTGCCCGCAAGCACCACCGGCCATGCTGGAAGACTGGCCGCCGTGGTCACCACCCGCCTGATCGAGTCCCGTGACGCCGAGGCGCTGGCGCACTTGCTGGTGGTCAACCGCGACTTCCTGGCGCCCTACGAGCCGCTGCGCGAGCAGTCCTACTTCACCCCCGCCGGTCAGCGAGCCGACATCCACGCCGCGCTGGACGCCCACGAGCGCGGCGCCGGGCTGCCCCGCGTCGTCCTCGACGAGGGCGGTCAGCTGATCGGGCGCATCACCCTCAGCGGCATCGTGCGCGGGGCGCTGCTCTCGTGCAGCATCGGCTACTGGATCGCCCAGGCCGCCGGCGGACGCGGCGCGGCCACCGCGGCCGTGGCGCAGATGACCGAGATCGCCTTCGGGCAGCTGGGGCTGCACCGGGTGCAGGCGGAGACCCTGGTGGACAACGTGCGCTCGCAGCGGGTGCTGCAGAAGAACGGCTTCACCCGCTACGGGCTGGCGCCGCAGTACCTGAAGATCGCCGGGCGGTGGCAGGACCACGTGATGCACCAGCTGCTGAGCCCGCTTCGGTGAGCGGCGCGCACCAGCGCTGCCACGCCGACCTGATCCGCCCGGCCGGGACACCTCCAGACGCGGTCACCGGCTTGGAAGCGCTCGCTCCTGAGGTGGCGCGGGGGGACGAGGACCGCACGCTCATGGCGCTGACCGGTGTTGGGCCATGCCGGCTCACGCGGTGGTGACCTGCCGGTAGTGCTCCACGGTGGGGAACGGGTCGTAGAAGTGGTGCAGCAGTCGCCTCCACTCCTGGTACTGCGCGGAGCCGCGAAAGCCCACGGTGTGGTGCTCGAGGGTGTCCCACTGCACCAGCAGCAGGTAGGTGTCGAGGCGCTCCACGCAACGCGAGAGCGTCAAGCCCTGGAAGCCGGGCATCGAGCAGATGATCGCCTTGGCCTTCGAGAAGGCGGCTTCGAAGTCGGCGGCTTGGCCGGGTCGCACGTCCAGGACCGCCTGCTCGAGGATCATGCTGCCCATCCTCGCCGGTGTGCCGGGGCGCCAGCGCAGCAGGTGTGCCGGCCGCCCGGTCCTCGCGCATCTGGGCATGATCGTCGTCTCACAAACGGTCGCTTCTGAGATGGGCAGCCGGGTGATGGACTGGTGCACATGCCGGGGTGTTGAGGCGCGGTGGTGGGATCAAGCGCCTGCCTGGGTCGAGGTGGGCGCACTACGGTCCTGGTGTGCTTCCTGCCGGCCTTCCCAGCCCGACCCAGGCGGTCTGGCACCTGGGACCTGTCCCGGTGCGCGCCTACGCCCTGTGCATCCTCGCGGGCATCGTCGCCGGCGTCGTCGTCGCTGAACGTCGCTGGCGGGCCAAGGGTGGTCGAGAAGGCTTCGTCCTCGACGTGGCGGTGTGGGCCGTGCCCTTGGGGGTTGTCGGGGCGCGGGTCTACCACGTGATCACTTCTCCTCAGGCGTACTTCGGGCAGGGCGGCGACCCGCTGCGGGCGCTGTTCGTGTGGGAGGGCGGCCTGGGCATCTGGGGGGCCATCGCCGGTGGAGCTGCCGGAGCGTGGATCGCCTGCCGTCGCGGTGGGTACCGCCTGGCGCCGCTGGCCGATGCGATGGCGCCCGGGCTGCTGGTGGCCCAGGCTCTGGGCCGGTGGGGCAACTGGTTCAACAACGAGGTCTACGGCCGGGCCAGCGACCTGCCGTGGGCGCTGACCATCTACGAGGGGGTCGCCACGAGCGGGCGGGCCGTGGTGGACGCCGACGGTGCCCCGCAAGTGGTGGGCACCTTCCACCCGACCTTCCTGTACGAGTCGTTGTGGTGCCTGGCCGCGGCCGTGCTCATCGTCGTGGCCGATCGGCGCTGGAGCTTGCGGCACGGGCAGTCGTTCCTGCTGTACGTCATCCTCTACACCGCCGGCCGCTCCTGGTTCGAGGCCCTGCGCATCGACGAGGCCACCGTGATCGGTGAGCTGCGGGTCAACCAGTGGGTGGCCGCGGTCATCTTCCTCATCGCGTTGACCGCCTTGATCCGCTCCCGGCGCCGGCGCCGCGATGGGCAGGCGGAGCAGCTCAAGCGGTCTACCGCCCCCGCTCGAGCCTGATCACCACGTGGTGACCGCCATCTGCCGACGGATCGCTACGGCGACCGCGGCTAGGTGGTGGACCTACGCTCGCGCCATGGCGTCGACGATGGTGCGAGCAGCGCCTCGCGCGCAGCGTCGAAGCAGCGTGCCCACCTCCTCGCGCCTGCACCGGCCGATCGTGCTGCCCAGCGCAGCGCTGCTGCTGCTGCAGGTCGCTGCCTGCTCCACATCACCGCAGGCGCCTTCAGGTCTTGAGGTGGCGTCGGTGCCGGCCGCCTGGGCGCTCGAGGGCCCCGTGATCACCTCCGTCGGTTACAGCGAGCTGGGAGGTGCCGCCGGCATCAGCGGCGAGCTGGGGCACGACGGCTCCTGCCTGACGGTGGGCCCGTACCCCGCGGTGTGGCCGCAGGGCACCACCTGGGACGAGCAGAGCGCTTCGCTGACCCTGCCCGACGGCACCCGCGCTGCTCCAGGTGCCCTCATCGACGGCGGCGGCACCTACCAGCGCACCAGCGCGCTGCGCTACGACGGCGAAGAGCGCATCGCCACCGTGCTCACCGACTGCGCAGGCGCCACCGGTGAAGTGGCCGTCTTCACCCCGGGCAGCACCGTCACCGCCCAAGCCCCACCTGCCTGAGCCACCTCCCTCACACCGGGCCAAAAGCAAGCCCCGTCTCAAAAACGGTCGCTTCTGCGGTGCCCACGCGGTACGGCGCTTGCGCCCACGCACCGATCCACGGACACCACCGTGATGCCGCGGCCGGCTGTGCACCGGTGCCGGATCAGGTGTAATCGAAGTTGCGCGGAAGACCGTGCAGGCTGGTGCACCGCGCTAGCCACTGACTCCACCGCTCGTCGCGGGAGCCCAGCTCCCACATCACCTCACCTTGTGCTCGCCCGATCTCGTCCTGCCAGCGCTGCAGCACCTCCCACGCCTGCTCATCCGCCTGACTCCGATCTCCTGAGTGGCCAGCCCCTGGCGCCACTCGGCGCACGGTCTGCTGCTGGTACGCGCGCTCAGCCTGCTCAGCAGCCTCCATCACTCGGACCAGGTGCAAGAGGGCCTCGACCGCCTGCGCGTTGCTCACCGCAGCATCCTGACGACTTGTTCATGGCGCAGAGGCTCCTCCGGCCACCACGGCGTGTCCTGCACCGACGTTGATCGCTGGCTCCTTGTGGCCACTTGACCGCCTTCTCGTGTGGGATCCCTTCCACGACGACTGCGTTGGGGGGTGCATGAACGCTCACGGTGCACGACCGCAGCGTCTCGACAGCGCAGCGCGGGCTCGCGCACGATCAGCTGGTGCGGACAGTGCCGCTGTCAGGAGGAGCACCGTGAGCACCGCCTCGCCCCGTGAGGCCCGTGAGGTGCCCGCCGGTGTCGTGCGGCTGCTGCAGCGCGCCGTGGGCGCGATGGGCGCCAGGCGCACCGAGGACGCCGCCGTGGGCCCCGGCGTGCTCGACAGCGTGGAGGCGATGGCTGCGGCCCTGGCCGAGACCGGCTGGGTGCGCCAGGTGCCCAGCGGGGCGTGGGCGTACCGCGCCGACCCCTCCTGGACGGTGCAGTCCGCAGCCCACGAGCCCATCGTGGGCATCTTCACCAGCGGCGAGCTCGAACGCTTGCTGCACCTGACTGCCGCGCTGCACGCCCTGATCGAGTCCGGGCGCGTCGGCGCCATGCGGGCGGGCCGGGCGCAGCACGGCTGGAGCACCTGGTCGAACGCGCGGGTGCGCCTCTCGCTGTACGAGGGTGAGGAGCAGCGGGTGAACACCCACCTGGTCCCTGGGCTGGTGCAGCTGCACATCCAGCGGGTCGACAGCCCGGTGCACAAGCCCGCCTTGGACCCGCAGCTGGCCCGCCGCCTGGCCCGGGACGGCTCGGCGCTCACCCGTTGGTACCTGGCCGGGGAGGACGAGCTGCCCGAGGACGTGGTGGCCGTGCTGGCCGCCGACCGGGAGGCATCCGTCGTGGCAGCACTGGATGCCAACGCCGGCCGGCGCGAGCGGCTGGCCCGCGGCCAGCTGTGAGGCGCCGACACTTCAGCACCACCCAGACACGAGCCGCTGCAGGCGCGGTCCTCACCCAAGCGGTCACCTTCAACTCACCGCACCGCCGGTGCCACGTCGACGTCGTGGCCCACCGGCCGCTGCGCTGGCTAGCGTGAAGGCGTGCGGGAGCCCGTGGATGAGCAGCCAGCGCAGCGCGTGCTCATCGAGGCGTTCGGCGCCCGCGCCCACCCGCCCGAGCAGCGGGACGCGCTCTTCGCCGGCGGCTGGCCGGCGTGGATCGACGCCGACGCCCTGGCCGCGCAGCACCTGCCCGCGGTGCGCGCCGTCTTCGCTGACCTGCAGGTGGCCCTGCTCATGGACGAGCGCACCACCCAGGACGGCGCCGCCCAGGACCGCACCACTCACGACCCCGCTCAAGACCGCGCCCACGACCGCGCCGCCTTCGACTCCGCTGGTGAGGTGCTCACCGCCGCGGCGTGGGGAGTGCCGATCCGCTGGAACGGCACCGTGGCGGACCTGCCCGCCGGCTACAGCGAGACCCTGGCCCGCGCCGTGGCCGACCACGCCGTAGGCGCAGCGGTGGACACCCTGGTCATCTGCGCCGCGCAAGTGCGCGCCGACGCCACCGGACGCGGCCTGGCCGCGCGGGTGCTGCACGCGGTGATCGACGCCGGCGCCGCGCGCGGCCTGCATCGCGTGATCGCCCTGCTGCGGCCCACCGGCAAGCACGAGCACCCGGCGATGGGCATCGAGCAGTACGCGCGCTGGCGCCAGCCCGACGGGCAGGCGGTGGATGCGTGGGTGCGCACCCACGAGCGCATGGGCGCGCACGTGCTGGCCACCACGCCCGCTTCGCAGGTCTTCGAAGCCGGCGTGCAGCAGTGGCGGTCCTGGTCCGGGCTGGCGATGCCCACCAGCGGCACCTACGTCGTCGCCGGTGCACCGGACGTGGTGCACATCGACCTCGACGCGGACATCGGGCGCTTGAGCGAGCCGGGCATCTGGGTCCAGCACCGCTGACACAACCCTTCGTTTCAAAAACGGTCGGTTCTGCGATGGCCCAACCAGGCAATGTGCGGACCTTCGTGGCGAGCCACACGCTGCGTCGATGAGAGGTGGACCGTGCCGGCGAGCAGCTGCGCCCGCTGACCCTCGTGCGCTATGCACGGGCCATGAGCCTTCCGCTGGACGGTCTGGACACCGCCGTGCTGGTACCCGATAAGGCGCCGCTGAGCGAGCTGCACGTCGTGGAGGTCCAGCACGAGCACAGCGGCGAGGGCGTCGATGAGGACTTCTGGTCCGCCGTGACGGTGGCACCGGTGCACGAGGGCGCGTGGGCGACGGTGCGCACGCTCTTCCGGCGCGGGGTGCGCCCCACCGGTCCAGCACGCATCGGCGCCTCGACCGTCGATCCGGACCTGCACGCCGCGGCCGCCGCGGCGGTGCGCGACCTGCACCACAGCCAGCGCAGCACCTCAGCCACCACCTCAACCACCACCTCGACCACCACCCCAGGCACCGCGCAGGCCCACCAGGAGCTGGAGGCGTGGGTGCAGGAAGTCGCGGAGCTGGCTGAGCGCACCGCCGATCGCCTGGACGACCCGCAGACCTGGACGCGCCGCGCGGTGAGCATCGAGGGGCGCGCCTACGCGATGTGGACCCACCACGGCACGACAGGCTTCGCCGCGTGCGCGGACGTGGGCTTCGCGCTGCTCAGCACCCACGGCCCGCAGAGCGAAGCCCCCTCGAGCTTGCGGCTGCTGACACCGCAGGTCGTCACGTCGACGTGGAGCTGACCCGCTGAAGAGCCGTTCTCATGCACAGTGGTGATCAGCACCTAGCCGTGCCACGCCGCGGCCCACAGTCGTCTTAAAAACGGTCGGTTCTGAGATGGTCCGGTCAGGGAGCGCAGGCACTCGCATGTCGATGTCCGGTCCTCTCATCGACCGTCGAGGGTGGTGCGCGAGTCGTCGTAACGACGGCATCCTGGCCAGGTGAGCGATCACCGCCCCCACCCGGCCGATGCCGCCAAGGCGTCGCTGCTGGCCGCCGGCGTCGGTGGCGGCCTGCTGGTAATCGCTGTGCCGGTCTTCTCCTCGGCCGTGCTGTGGTCGGTCTTCGACCCCGGCGCGGTCCCCGCTGCCGTCCTGGTGGCGATGGCAGCCGTGGCCACGTGCACCCCGGTGGCGGTGACAGCCCTCATCGCCGCGCGGCAGCGCGCCGCCGTGCGCGTCAGCGTGCTGCTGGTCGCCGTTCCGCAGGCGGTGCTGTGCGCTCCGCTGCTGCTGCTCAGCGTGCTGGGGCAGTGCTGAGCCAGGACCGAACTGGCACCGACCCACCGCCTGACCAGGATCGGGGCGCCCGGTCGGGCCGCGGATCACACGGCCTGTCACCGGCAGGCGTGGACGAGCGCACGTGGCAGGTTGGGCAGGTGCTGAGCCGATCGTCTGCCGGGCGGCTCTCGGTGACCGCCTTGGTGCTGGCCCTGGTGTGCGCGGCCTGCTTCCCGTGGGCCTACCGGCTCGGGTCGATGGGGCCCCTGGTCGTCGGTGCCGCGGCGGTCCTGCTCGCTGTGGGTGCCTCGTTCCTCGGAGGTGCAGCCCGGTCGACCCCTTTGATCGTGGCAGGGGCCCTCGCGACGCTGCTGCTACCGGCGATGTTGGTGATCACCACTGTTGTCGCGGGGCCGTGATCTCGCGGTCGTGCCGCCGTCCGGGCGCGGTCGCCGTCTCAGAAACGGTCGGTTCTGAGATGACCCAGTCGGCAAGACGACACACTCACGGGCTGAAGAGCGAACGAGGCGCTTGCCCTCTGAGACGATCACCAGATGAGTGGTGCCGGTACCTACGCCATCGAGCACGGTGACCTGACGCAGCAGGACCTGCAGGCGCTGGACCGCTCCGTCTTGGCCCACCTGGCGCCACGTGCGGCCACGGTCGAGACCGACCTGCCCGAGCACGAGCCGGGCACCTGGCCGGCCGACGTCGAGGCCGCCGCCGACCTGCTGCGCCGGCACAGCGATCCCCAAGCCGAGCCGGGGCGCTACTGCTACGCCGCCGCCGACGTGCGCACCCACCCGCACCTGTGGGACGCCTTCGTGCTGGTGGCCCCGCACGCCTACGACGCCGAGGTCCGCGACGCGCACGGCACCGAGATCGCCTCACTGTCTGATGAGGGCACCCTCGTGCTGCACCTGGACGGCGAGCAGCACGAGCGCCTGGCAGCGCTCATCGGCGCGCACCGCCTGCGCCTGCTGGACCTGCCTGCCCGGCGCCGGTGGGCACCGTGGCGGCGCGCAGAGAGCTGAGTGCTCCGGACTAGGCGAGCTGGGGCCGACGTTGACCGCTCATGGCGCAGACGTCGCACGGTGGCCATCTCAAAAACGGTCGCTTGTGAGATGACCCGAGCAGACGACGACCGCAGTCTCATGCCGATGACCACGAGTTCGATGAGCCCTGGACCCCTCCGCGGCTGCGCTGAGCACAGCGCAGCGCTGACGAACTGTGGCCCTGCGTGCGCTCCTGCACCCGAGCGGGCAGCAGTCCACCCGTCAGCACCCGCAGCACCGAGGCGGGCCGCCACACTGCGCCGGTGAAGCAGCGCACGTGGCCACGGGCAGTAGCGGCTGCAGCCTTGAGCACGGCCGCGTTCGCGGCGTGGCGCTGGGGCTTCTCCCCCGTCGTCGGTGAAGGCACCTTCCTGCCCTGGACGCTGCTGGGCCTGATCGCCGCCACCGCCACCATCGCCACCGACCGCCTCACCCGCCCGTTCACGGGCGTGGCGACCACGGCCGCGGCAGCGGTCCTGGCGGACCTGCTCACCGGTGAGCGCGGGGCGCTGGGCGCCTCCAGCGCCTTCGACGTCACTTACGTCGCCTTCCCCGCCGCCGCGCTGGCCGCCGCGTTCAGCGCCCTGCACCTGCTCCTGGCGCGCCTGCCGCGCTCTGAACGCCCCTGGGCCGGGGCGGTCGCGCTCTTGGGCGCTGCGGCGTGGGTGGCGTGGCTGGGCTGGTGGCCGCTGGACGACAGCGGCCCGGCCCACCCCGGCGCCCTGCTCGCCGCAGCAGTCGGCACGCTGATCACCGCCACCGCCCTGGGAGAGGTCACCCTCGGCAGGTGGCGCGGCGCTGTGTTCGCGCTGGCGCCGGCAGCACTGCTGGCCGTGCCGCCGCTGTCGACCTCGGACGCGCTGTGGTTCATCGCGTGGCTGGTCTTGACCTTCGGCGCCGCGCTGGTGTGCCTGGTGACGGTCGGCGCGGTCGCCGCCGTTCGCGGCACCCGCCGGCACCTGCACGCAGCCCCCCGCTGAACACGCTCCAACCGCCACCAGCACACGCTCGCCGGCTGGGGAGCTCAACGGCCTCACCGGCGTGCGCACACAGCGCACTGCCAGCACGGTCGCCGTCTCAGAAACGGTCCGTTGTGAGATGACCAGTTGATGGCTCGGCCGAGACACCGGCCTGCCGCTCCGCAGGTGCTTCAACAGCCCGTAGTGCCACTGTCGAGCTGTGACGACTGCTGAGCGGGACGAGGAACGATGACGCGCGGGTTCATCCCCGAGCGCGATGGTGCGGGCAACGAGGACCACGGCGTCATGCGCGTGGACCTGGACTTCGAGGTACCCGGTGAGGTCCTGGAGCAGGCTCCTGCGCGGCGAGGAGGCATGCCGCGCCGCTTCGCGAAGTACCCCGGGCTGCAGGGGCGCGATGTCGTGGACTTCCTCCAGGGCCTCGGCGTCGTGCTCGGTGAGCACGACCGGGCCGTGGCCGACCGGCTCGCCGACGAGCTGGACTTCCCCACCCTGCTGACCGTGCTGTCGTGGGTGCGTCGAGCCGGCGCCGGCGCCGGTGCTGAGGCGCCACGCAGCTGAGCTGCACCGCGGCGCCTGTCGCGGGGGTGCTGGTGCCACTCATGTGCTGGTGCCGCTCACAGGTGGCTGAAGTACCGCTCGTACCAGGTGCGCCCCTCACCGCCACCGAAGCCGAGAGGGCCGTCACCGTCGTAGGGCTGCCACAGCGGGTCCTCGGGCACCAGCAGGTACCCCAGGTGCGCCAGCGCGCCGCGCACCCGCTCAGCGTTGCGCGCGTCGACGAGCGCATCGGTCTGCTCGTCGCTGCGCTGGCCGGTGTTGCCCAGCGCGCACACCACCATGTCGGCGAAGTTGCTGACCACGAGCAGCAGCGGCTCGCCGGTGGCCGTGGCCTGGGCCGGGACGATGACCACGCCGTGGTGGCTGGCGTCCTGGAAGCGACGGTGCACCTCGCAGCGGTGCGCGAACGCGGCCTCCAGGTCCAGGACCAGCTGCTCGAAGCGGGCGCTGACCGCTCCGGCGTCGAAGCCGGCCGGCTGCTCGAGGTGCTCGTGATCGTCCAGGGCGTGCAGCAGCTCACGCAGCCGTGCAGCCTCCACGTGCGGGGGGCCGGGGGCGTGCAGTCGCATCACCACTGCTCCAGCCTGCCATCGCAGCGCGCGGCGCCGCGGGCATAGTCACCGTCTCAGAAACGGTCGCTTCTGAGATGGCGTCGCGGGACGCCAGCCGCACTGGACTCTGCACCGCCGGTCGCACACGGGTGACGTGGTGATGGACAGCGGCGGCTCCCCCTTGCGCTGCGGTGAGCCCGAGCACACCGACGATGAGCGCTTTTGGGACGGCCGGCGCCTGTACCGGCTCATCGACGACGACGTCGCCAAGCGTTAGGGCGTGCTGCTCTCTAGCGCCGACGTCGTGGTGCTCAACGCGATGGACTGCTGCCCGGGCACCGGCCGCTGCGACTCGAAGGCGATCGCCGGTGAGAAGGCGCGCCGGCGCCTGGCAGCAGCCGGCTTCGTGCGCTTCACCGAGCCGCACGGCACGCTGCAGCACTGGGAAGCCGAGGACGGCACCACCTTGGCGCTGCTCGTCGGTGAGGTCACCCACCCGCTGCTCTCGTGAGCGCGCAGTCCCGCGCCGCTCGGTGATCGACCTGCGCGATCAAGCGCCGCACCGCCGGATCCGCTGTTGGTGCGCCTTGCCGGCAGCTACCTCTTGAAGCGCTTGATCAAGTAGTTGACGAGCAGGGAGAGCACCAGCGCGACGATGACCGCCACGATCAGCGCAGGCAGCGCTCCCGGCTCGCGCAGCCCGGTCCTGATGGGCGTGGCCCAGCGCATCGGTGCTCCTCATCTCTCAGCGGTGTCAACAGTGCTTGGGCATCGTGCCCGGGTGGCGATCACCTCGCGCGTCCATACGCGGGATCGGTGCAAGGCGGCACTGGTGAGGAAGTGCCGCCACGCCAGCGTTGGTGATCAGCGCAGCCCCTGTCGCACAAACGGTCGCTTCTGAGATGCCGGGCCGTCACCACGCAGTGTGACGCCGCCGGATCACCTTCCGCTCGCCACCCACGGCGCGATCTCGTGCCCCACCACCGGGGCACCGCGGCTGGCGCCCTCCACATGCCGGCCCGAAGCGCGGCCCACTCGCGGTGCGGGTGCGATGCTCACCACGTGCAGCTGGCTTCCACCGACGGCGCCACCTTCGAGCTGAGCCCGATCGGCTACCAGTTCGACGCTAGCGGCACGCCGGGTGACTGGGACGCCAACTGGCTGATCGTGCGCGGTCAGGTGCGCACCGCCAGCGGGCGCTCCTGGACGTTCACCGACCCCAGCTTGACGACGTGGGAGGCCCAGGAGCTGGGCCGCTGGCTGCACAGCGCAGCGCAAGGGCAGATCGAGGCGACGGCGCAGCCGCACGAGGACGACGGCAGCCTGCTCACCTTCACCGAGCCGAACCTGGCCTTCAGCGTGGCCGCGGTGCTGGGCACGCAGACGCTCCTGCGCGTGCACCTGTCCTTGGAGGCGCTGCCCCAGGACCTGCCCTGGACGGGCCGGGACGGGCCCGCCCTGCACGAGTACAGCGTGCCCCTCACCCTCGAGCGGGCACAGCTGAGGGCAGCAGCAGCGCAGTGGCAGGACGACCTCACCCCGTTCCCCGCCCGGTGAGCGCTGCGCAAGCGGTCGCTCAAGCACGACCGCAGCGACTGTCCGCTACCCCGACGAACACGCCCTAGCCGCCAAAGCAGCCGTCACACAAACGGTGACTTTTGCGACGGGTCAGGCGGTGATCGTGCGTCTCCACGGCTGAGCGGGTGCAGGACGCTGACGCGCTCAGCTGCCGTGTAACCATCCGGGCCCGTGCGGACACTGGAGGGTGTGGACGCGCACACCGAGGAGGCTTGTCAGCAGGCTGCTCCTCCAGCCCCCGATGAGGCCCTCGACGGGGCTCATGGCGGGGACCTTGACGGGGCTTACGGCGGGGCCCTCGAGGGGGCTGCTGAGGAGGTCTTGTGGGTCGCCAGCCGCGCCGGTGACGGCGCCGCCTTCGGTGTGCTCTTCGATCGCCACCACGCCCGCGTGCACCAGCACGCCCGGCGCCTGCTGGACTCGCCCACCGATGCTGAGGACGTCACTGCCGCGGCCTTCCTGGAGCTGTGGCGCCGGCGTGAGGACGTGCGCCTGGTGGCCGGCTCACTGCTGCCGTGGCTGCTGGTGACGTGCACCAACCTGGCGCGCAACACCCAGCGCGCCAGGCGCCGCTACCGCGAGCTGCTGGCGCGCTTGCACCAGCACCCGCGCGGCGCGCAGGTGCCCGATGCCGCCGAGGACGCCCTGGCGCAGCAGGTGGGCGATGAGCGGTTGGCGGTGGCGCTGCGCGCCCTGCGCGCGGTGGACCTGCAGCTGATCACCCTGGTCGCCCTCGAAGGCTTCTCCGTGGCCGAGGCGGCCAGCGCGGTGGGCCTTCGTGAAGGCGCGGCCAAGACGCGCCTGCACCGCGCCCGCACCCGCCTGCGCGCAGCACTTGCCGAGCACCCCGAGGCCCAGCGCCTGCTGGGCGCCGCTGGAGGACAGCGATGAACCACAAGCCCACCGCCGCGCACGACGTCACGCCCCAGCACCAAGATCAGCGACGCCAGGCCACACCCACCGCGCCCACCTCACAGCTGGGCACAGCCCCGGGCGGGCCCTTCCAGCGCGCCGGCAGCGCCGGTGCCTTGGACCCCGCCTTCCGCGAGGCGCTGCGCGCGGAGCTGGTGCGCACCGTCGAGCACGCCGCACCGGCCAGCACGACGGCCGGCACGAGGGCCAGCACCCGCGCTCAGCTGGCTCCCGCAGCGGCTGCTCAGCAGGCCCCTTCGGGCTGGCAGGTGCTTCCCGGCTCGCTGGGCCGCTGGCGGCGGCGCTCCACCGCCGCCGGGTGCGTGCTGCTGGCCGCCCTGGCAGGTGGCGGGGTCGCGGTGGCCACCGGCGCGCTGCCCCTGCCCGGCGCGAAGCAGGTCAGCGTGCTGTCCGCACCCAGCACCGTGGTGCGCACCGGCAGCGCCACCATCGAGCTGGGCCCGCGACCGGCGACAGCCACCAGCGTGGAACTGAGCATCACCTGCCTGAGCGCGGGCACCTTCACCTTCGCCGACGGCGCCAGCTTGGCCTGCACCCCCGGCGACGTCGAGAGCACCGGTCAGGGCACAGGCCAAGACGCCAGCACCGGCACCGCCACCTACAGCCTGCCGCTGGCTGAAGGGCAGAACAGCACCACCATCACCACCTCCGCCAAGGCACGCTGGTCGCTGAGCACGGCCTACTCCCTGCGCCAGGACACCGCCTGGGCGATCAACGCGCGCGGGCAGAGCTACGGGGTGCTCAACGAGCACGGCGTTCCGGACCTGGTCGCGGTCACCGCCACCAACGGCCGGGTCGGCTACGCCTACGCCAGCGAGCTGGGCCTGACGGCACCGCCGGCCTCCTCCCCGCAGGAGGCTCTCGAGCAGCAGGCGCTGCAGCAGGCGCGCCCCGCCTCGCTGGTGCCCGTCTACGACTCCGAGGGCACCACGCTCATCGGCCAGTTCCAGCGGCAATGACCCACTGCGCGAGCCGAAGTGTGCCCGCCCGCAGGCGCTCCTGGTGCGATCCACGAAGGCGCAGCCGGGCACCACACCGCGGACCGGCCCAGCCATGCGTGTGAGGTTGCTGGCCCCAACGCGCCAACAATGCGCACTCCCCTGCGCGCCCGGTCCTCGTCTCACAAACGGTCGCTTCTGAGATGGCCAGGCCCCGTGGTGAAGTGCGTGGTCCTGCGGCACCGTCACCTGCGGTGACGGTCGCGTGGAGGTGCGGTGCGCCACCGGGGCGGAGCCGAGGACGCCACGACGCCAGGCGCCGCCGGCGGGCACGATGCTGCAGTGATCGCTGGCGCGCTGACCTACCTGCTGGCCGTGGTGGTCACCACCCGGGTGCTGCGCATCCACCAGCGCGCCGTGCAGGCGCACTGGCGCGCTCTGCGCCGCGGGTGCCGGCTGCTGGCGCCGGTGGCGGTGCTGGTCCTCACGGCCAGCGGCTGGCTCGGCGGCTGGTGGGACGACCAGCTCTGCACCGGCTCCCTGCCCGGCTACGGGCGGGTGCCTGAGGGCGCCAGCTACCGCAGCGCGCCCACGCTGCTGCCGGTGGGCGTGCGCTGCACCGTCAACGACGGCCAGGGCAGCCACAGCGCCACCTTGCCGGGCTCGTGGTGGCTCTCGGTGCCGACCGTGGGCGCCGTCGTCCTTCTCGCCGCGGCCACCACCACACTGGTGCACCCCTTCAAGGCCGCCGCGCAGGAGTGGAACGCGCGCACCTGGACCAGCTGAGGGCAGCGCCGCAGCCCATCGAGGGCGAGTGATGGTCGGGCTCGCGCTCAGACGAGCCTGGCCGTCTCACAAACGGTCGCTTCTGAGATGGCCTTGTCTAGCAGCGATCGGGTCCTGCGGCCGGTGAGCGAGCACTTCGTGAGCCCCGCCTCGCTGACGATCGCCCTCCTTCGGCCAGCCGGGTGGTGCACGCCCACGAGTACGTCCTCCAGCTCCCGTCCGGCCACCGCCGGCGGCTTCCGCGGGCACACTGTGGCGCCCCGGGCAGGACGCTGCCCCGCCCAGCAGCGACCCGAGGAGCTCGTGGTGCCCCAGCAAGCCCAGCAACGCCGCCGCAGCAGCAGGCTCGCGGTGGTGGCCGCCTTGTGCGCCAGCAGCGCCGCGGCGTGGTTCGCCGGTACCGGACTCACCTATGACCAGCCCCCTACGACCGATGGCCCCACCACGCAGGACATCACCACGATCGCGATGCTCTTGCTCGTCCAAGTCTTCGCCGACGTGCTGGTGCGCCAGTGGCTGGGCATCTTCATCGCCTTGGCCCCCATCGCTGTCGTGTCGTTCTGGCCGATGGTCACCCTCGACCCCTTCGGCCTGTTCGCCTGGGCGGTGTTGGTCGTCGGCGCCGCCGTGGGACTGGGGTGCACCAGCGCGCTGACCTTCGCGCTGCGCCGCACCCTCGCCTCCGAGCGTCACTGAGCGGCACTGAGCGGCACCGCGTCCGTGACCACGGGAGGCATGGTCACCGCCTCGGGAACGGTGACTGCTCCAACCGCTGCAGCAGCGGTGCCTGCCTCGTGCTCGTCCTGGTGCGCAGGTCCTGAAGGTGGCAGGCCGGTGAGGTCACGCGCTGCACGGTGCGCCGGCGGGCGCGCACCACGGGCTCACCACGGGCCCACCGCACGCACGCGGCTGCGCTCAGGGCCGGTCAGGGACGGTCAGGGCCGGTACGGGCCGATGGCATCGCAGCCGTCGCGCAGCGAGGGGTACATGAAGGTGGCGATGTCCACCGTGCCGCTCTCGTGCTCGAGCAGCAGCGCCCGGGCAACGTAAGCCCCGCGCTCGTCGAGGGCCTCTAGGCTGCTGCCCGGTCCAGGACGCGGGTCAGCGGCCAGCGCCGCCGCCGCCACGGCCAGCGCGTGCTGGTCCTGCTCGCTAGGTCCCCCTTCGACGGCAGCGAAGGTCTCCGGTGCGTTCGCCCACCGCGCGAACGCCTCGACCGCCTCGCGGGCCGAGCCGTACCCGGACTCGGCGCCGTAGCTCATCGTCATCGCCGTGCCGCAATCCTCGGCCGGCACCGAAGCGCTCACCGCCTCGCCCGCAGCACCCGTGGTGCTCGAGGAGCACGCTGCCACCAGCACGGCCAGGCCTGCGAGCCCTGCGAGCACCGTCATGACGGCCCGCCGCGGACCTGGCGTAGTTGCAGTGCTCACGAACGCTCCTCGCTCCTACCCGCCACGGTAGCTGCCGGATCAGCACGAGGCGCTGTGATCGATCCGGCGCCGACACGGCCGGCACAGTGCACTCCCGGCAACTGCTGACGAGCGACTAGAGGCAGCAGCGGCATGTGCCTGCCGCTGCCAGCCGGCTGGTCGAGTCAGGAGCGGTACCTGGCCACGCCCAGGCGCCGCTCCACGGACATGTCGTCGCTGCGATGCGGCGCTAGTGGGACTGTCGCTGTCTCAAAAACGGTCGCTTCTGAGATCACCTGAGCGAGTGAGGACTGCACGCCCGTATCGATGCATGGACGTTCCAGGTCTGCCGGCTGGTGCTCCCTGGCCTAGCGGCCGGCCCACCTGGCACCGTCGTCACCATGACGCTGGGGCTGCGCGACGGAGAGGTGCACCTGGTCACGCACTCGCCGGCCTGGGCTGAGGCCGGCGAAGCAGAGTGCCGCAGGCTGCTGGCCGCCTTGAGCCGCTGGACGAGTCACGTCGAGCATGTCGGCAGCACCGCCGTGCCCGGCCTGGCCGCCAAGCCCGTCATCGACATCTGCCTCGGCGTCCAGGACCTGCTGCACGCCGACGCCATGGCCGAGGAGATGAGCCGGCTCGGCTACGACTACCCCGGCGACGTCGGCATCCCCGGTGAGCGGGTCTTCGGCCGCGAACCCGGCTGGCGCACGCACCTGGTCCACGTCGTGGTCGTCGACGGCCCTCGGTGGCAGGCGTACCTGCGCTTCCGCGACGTCCTGCGAGCGGACCCGCTCCTGCGGGACGAGTACGAGTCCTTGAAGAAGGCCCTGGCCGCCTCGCACGCCGCAGACCGGTACACCTACACGCAGCGCAAGACGGGCTTCATCCAGCGGGTCCTCGGCGCGCCGCGCAGCGGCGCTCCAGGTGCGGCCGCTCCAGGTGCGGCTACGGCTGGGGCGGCGACGCCGGGGTGGGGCCCGTGGGCACCCAGTAGCGCAGCATCACCCCCCACTGGTCCTGCAACAGGCCCCCGTTGGCCTCGATGACCCGGCGCGAGGCGGTGTTGCCCACGTCGCAGGTGAGCAGCGCACACTCGATGCCTAGCGCCGCCGCCACCGGCAGCGCCGCGGCCAGCATCGCGCCGGCGTGCCCGCGTCGGCGCGCCCGGGGAACGACGTAGTAGCCGACGTGCCCGCCGGCCTCACGCAAGTGCGCGGTCAGGCGGTGCCGGATCTGCACCCGGCTCAGGTACCGATCGCCCTCCACCCACCACAGATTGGTGGAGGGCACGAACCCCTCCCGGCGCGAAGAGCCCTCCCGCGCGTCGTCGATCAACGCCTCGACCCATGCGGTGAAGGCGTCGTCGTCGAGGTTGGCGGCGCCGGCGTAGCCGGGGCGCACCTCCCAGCCCGGCTCAGCAGCGGCCGCTCGCAGCGAGGCCGCGACAGCGGTGCGGGGGTTGACCAGGTGCGCCACCCCACGACCCTACGGATCACCTCCTAGGGTCGCCCGCGCACTCCACGACGCGCCAGGTCGCGACGCCGTCCAAGCGCCGTCGCCATTTCAAGAACGGTCGCTTCTGAGATGCCCGGCTGGGCTGCCACGTCACGGTCGCGCCAACCTCAGTGCGCAGTCATCCTCTGGAAGCTGATTGATCGTGGGACACCGATCGGCCCCATGGAAGTCGGGCGTTGGGTGGTCCTGGGGCGAGCAGCCTTCACGTGTGCCGTGGAGACCGCTCGTCCGCCGTCGCGTCGGGTCCTCACCTGCCGTCGTTGAAGTCCTTGCTGTCGCGGAGCTGCTGCACCAGTGGGCTGAAGGTGGCCGGGTCGGGCTGCAGGACGGCGCCGGTGCTGGAGAACACGAGGTCGCAGCGACCGGTGAAGTCCACGAGGAGGGAGGTGTACTCGCGCAGGTACCGCTCGGTGGGCGTGCCGTCGGGGTCGTGCTCGTAGTCCGGTGTGGTCAGCAGGTCGATCTGCGCCTGCTGCCCGGGTGCGGGAAGGCAGTCGGGCTCACCGTCCACGCGGGCAGCGGCGTCCACCACCTCCTGCAGGCGCGAGAGCAAGCCCGGGTCGCGGGACTGACCCGTCCACGCGCCGGTGGTCTCCGTGATCGTCGCGCCCGCCACGGGGTTGCTGCTGGCGCGGGCCGGGGCTTGGCGCTCCTCGGGGCGGGGCTGGATGGTGAGGCTGTCCAACAGGGCACGCACCTGCGCCTCGTCACCGGCCAGCTGCACCCGCACCCCGCGCGAGGGAACGCTGACGACGGCGCTGCTCTCCTTCCCGTGGGGGATGTCGTCGAGGTGGACGGGCACTCCGTCGATGAGCGTGATCCCCGAGGTGACCCCCGCTCCTCCCGTCCACTGCCGCACCACCCACGGCATCAGCAGGGCGCCGGGCTCGTCGAGGGAGAGGTCGCACTCCTGCCCCACGCTCAGCGTCGGCGCGGTCACCACGGTGATCGCGCCAGGCGCCACGCAGGCCGCCTCCGCCGAGGCGGCCCTCGTCTCGTAGCCCTGCGCGGTGATCTCCACGCCGTTGATGCCGCGATCGGTGGCCTCGATGCCCGGCGGCTGCCACTGCGGTGCAGGTGCCGGTGCGGGAGGGACAGGTGCAGTCGGCGCCGCCGGCTGGAGGCGAACGACGCCTCCCACGCCGGGGCCGGTGACGACGAGCGCAGCGGCGGTGCAGGCGGCGAGCAGGCCCGTGGCGGCGAAGGCTGCGGCGCGGCGGCGTGCGTGCTGGCGGCGCCGGGCAGCGTGCAGGACGTCGTCGGGGTCCAGCCGCCTCGGCGGGGTCGGCACGGCTTCGGCCAGCAACCGCTGCAGGTCCTGGTTCATCGCGCACTCTCCTGGAGGTCGAGCTCGTGCAGGGCGGGGTGGCGGCGCAGCGCGGCCAGCGCCTTGGAGGTCTGGCTCTTCACCGTGCCCACGGAGCAGTCCAGCGCGGCAGCGGTGTCGACCTCGGTGAGGTCCTCGTAGAAGCGCAGGACGATGACCGCCCGCTGACGCGGGGGCAGGGCCCGCACCGCGGTGAGCAGGACGTGGTGGACCTCTCGCCCCAGACCGGCGGGAACGGGCAGGTTGGGCAGGTCGGCCGTGGGGACCTCCCCGCGCCAGCGCCGGCGGCGCCAGTCCAGCGCCTGGTTCACCATGATCCGGCGGACGTAGGCGTCAGCGCCCTCACGCCCCTGCACACCCTGGGTGCCGCCGATGCGCCGCCAGTGCGGCCAGGCCCGCACCAGCGCGGCCTGCACCAGGTCCTCGGCCGTGGCCCAGTCCCCGGTCAGCAACCACGCCGTGCCCAGCAGCGCCTGCTGCCTGCTGGTCACGAACAGCCGGAAGTCCTCCGCTGCATCCATCAAGGACCTCCTCAGTGCCTCACCCGCTACAACCGGCTGGACCCTGCAGAAGGTTGCCTCGATCTCCCGTGCACCCGTGCTGGATCGCCGGCTCACGCCGCCGTCCGAACGCGGTCACCGCCTCACGAACGGTGGCTTGTGCGATGCCGGGCCATCGACACGCGCAGTGACGTCCGGGGGGACGATCTTCCGCCCGCGTTGAGGAGTGGAAGCGCGCGGCCCCGACGTCGTCGGCGTGCGCGGTGCCGGAGAAGTCGGCGCTGGTGTGCAACGTTTGGTGGGGTGAGGCGTCTGAGCGGTGTGAGAGCCGACGCATGAGAGCCGACGAAGCCGCCCAGCGGCAGGCGCGCAGCGACCCTGCGGGTGCACTGGGTGCCTCTAGCGCCTCGGGTGCCTCGTCGGTCGCGCAGGTCCTGGAGGCCGGCTACCGGGCCCTGTTCGAGGAGCACTTCCACGCCACCGTGCGCCTGGCCCGCCTGCTGGGCGCGGACGATCCCGAGGACGTGGCCCAGGAGGCCTTCACGCGCCTGCACGAGCACCGCCGCCGGCTGCGCGAGCCCGCCGCGGCCCTGGCGTACGTGCGGCGCACCGTGACGAACCTGACCACCTCCAGGCTGCGGCACCTGAAGGTGGTGCGCCGCTCGCCCACCTCCCGGCCGGTGCACCACGCCTCCGCCGAGGACAGCGTCGTGCAGGCCGAGCGGGTGGACGCCCTGCTGGCCGCGGTGCGCCGCCTGCCCCAGCGCCAGCGCGAGGTGCTGATCCTGCGGTACTGGATGGACCTTGCCGTCGCCGAGGTCGCCGACGTCCTGGACATCCCCACCGGTACCGCCAAGTCCCACATCTCCCGCGCCCAACGAGCCCTGGCGACCCGATTGGAGGACCTGGCATGAGCCCGAACAGCGACAGCCCGAGCGGCACGAGCTCCCACCACGCACAGCCCTCGCCGCGCGAGGACACCGTGCAGCAGCGCCTGGACGCCGTGGCCGCCCAGGCGGCCGGTGCGCACCATCGCGCCAACGCCGAGGAGTGGAGCCGGCACCAGCAGCACCTGCACGCGCACCACCGCCTGCGCCGGCGCCGGCGTACCGCCGGCCTGAGCATCGGCCTGAGCCTGGTGGCGGCGTGCACCGTGGCCGCGGCCGCGCTGAGCTGGTCCGCCGTCAGCGGTGACCGCTCCAGCGTGCGGGTGCTGCCCGCCGGGCCCGAGCAGGGCGTGGTCAGCGACGCCGACGCGCAGGTGCACCTGAGCGATCCCACGGCGCCGGGCCCGTTGCTGGGCCAGGACCAGTCGCGCTCCTTCGAGGACCTGGCGCGCGACTGCGCGGCCCAGGGCGGGCTGGGTGGGCGCGCTGGTCGAGGTGACGGCTACCGCACCGTGATGACCGCCTCCAGCGGGCTCTCGCAGGCGGTGGCCGTGCGCGACGGTGACGGGCGCACCTGGGTGTGCTCGTACCTGCCGGGGTCGATGACCTCCGGTGAGGTGCCCACCGGCGACGGCGGACCCAGCGCGGTCGCCCAAGGCGCCGTGGCCGGCGGGATGGGCACCGCGCCGGACGGGTCGGTGCTGATGTCCTACTTCGGCTACGCCAGCCCCGAGGTCGCCGCCGTCACCGTCACCACCGCCGCCGGCAGCACCTTCCCCGCCATCGTCACCGCCGGGGTGTGGTGGGCCACCCCCCGCGTGCCCGACGACGAGGCGGCCTCCGGCATCACCTGGCAAGCCACCGACGCCGACGGCGCGGTCATCGCCGCCAGCGAGAACACGCCCACCCCCGCCGCGACAGGCGCCTCCGCGCCGGAGGTGGCCGTGACCTACCAGGACGGCACGAACGTGACCTGGCCCGGCCCGGCCCGCGGCGGTGCCTGGGCCACGGGAGCGCAGTTCGACGAGGTCCCCGGCGAGCTGAGCACCTGGGACCGGCAGGTGCGTGAGGCCACCTTCGGTGGTGGCTGGAACGAGGAGCTGGGGGTGCACCTCGGGGACGACGGGCAGATCTCCTACGCCCGCTCCACCGGCGTCTTCGACTCCTTCGTGTGGGCGCCGGGTCCGCAGCTGAGCGGGCTGCAGCTGGACCCGTGCTCGCAGTGGCCCACCTCCCCCGCGCTGAAGGAGCCGCCCGCCGGTCAGGTGTGCCGGGTGCTCAGCGTGCAGGGGCACCCCGTGGTGGCCGCGGAAGGCGCCGGCATCGTCACCGTCTTCACCGTGCGCGCCGACGGCGTGGCTGTGCACTTGGAGGAGCGCAACGCGGACGGCGAGCCCGTGCGCAGCGCCGAGGAGCTCGCCGCAGCGTCCCTGACCCTGCCCGCACCCTGACCGCACAGCCGACGTGCTGCGGGGCTGACACGGGCACCGTCTCAAAAACGGTTGCGGTCTCAAGACGGCTCTACGAGACAGGCACCACTCTCCTGTGCTCGTGTTGCAGCCAGGTGGGCAGTTACGCGATGCAGGCGCACTGGCCTGCTATGCGGCGCGGGTGCTGGCTGCTGGCACCGGTGGCGCAGGCCGGTCAGGAGGTCGTGCGGTGGCCAGGTGAGGGGTGATGAACGAGCACGCTGAGCCGCCTGACGCCGCCTACCGTCAAGACGTGATTTCGAGGCGTCGACGCCTGGTGCCCGCCCGCGGGCCGAGTCGGCGTCGGGTCAGCCTCGACGCCCAGGACCCGGGCGCCGACCTGGCTCGGCGGGCCAGACAGCACTGGGTCGCCGGCGTGGCTGCATGCCTGGCCAGCGTCGCGGTGGCGGTGGCGACCATCGACGTCGACGAGCCCATCGTCCTCGCGTCCTACGTCCCGCGGCGCTGGCACCTGGTGGCTCCCCTGGCGATCGGCGGCACCATCGCCCTGATCAGCGCTGCTGTGCACCGCGTGCACGCCCTCGAGCTCGCGGCTCGACGCCCCGGGAGGCGCGTGCTGCGCACGGTGGGCCTCGCCCTGGCCACGACGGCGACGCTGCTGGCCTCGGGCATCGCCGCCCTGAGCATCGGCTTGCTGGACGCCGTCTCCGGCTACCACGTCTTGAGCCCCACCAGCGCCCAAGGGTGCCGCGTCCTGGTCGCCGAGGACACCTTCTTGCTGCTCGGCAGCGGGCGCGTCTTCCTCGTCCCGCCCGGGTCCCGCTCACCGCGCCAGGTCGCGACCTTCAGCGCCGACGACGGCTACGCCCCCATCACCTCCGGCACGTACCGGCTCACCTGGAACGGCTCCACAGCGGACCTGGACATCTGGGGAAGCGAAGACATGCCGATCGGCTACGACCCTGTCCCCCTGCAGTGCTCAGGCTGAGCTGACACGGCGCCCCGCAGGTACGCCGAGACGCGCGGTCACAGCGCTGTCTAGGCGCAGCTGCCGTCTTGCACGTGGCGGCTTCCAAGACGCTGCGGCCGGTGATGGGCGACTCGTGTGTGCGGGTGAGCGATCCAGCCTGATGGTGCAGCGAAGCGGTGAACAGCACGCTCGCGCACGAGCGTGGACACACGATGAGCTTGTGCACCGAGAAGGCGATCACGCACCGGCAGCGGGCAAGCCCGCCATCTCGCGGGCTCGGCGCCGCCTCAACATCCTCCTCCTCCTGATCTGCGTGGCGTGCGTGCCGCTGTCCGCGGGCTTGTACTTTCTGGCGCTGATAACGGGCCCCTTGCGCATCGACGAGGCGTGCGAGCGTGCACTGCACGCACCGATGACCCGCTACGACGAGCAGCTCTTCCCCCTCATCCGCAAGACGTGCATCGGTGGGGGAAGAGAAGTCGAGGTGGTCTCACCCGGGGTCGCGCTGCCGGCAGCGGTGACCTCGTCCGTCTCGATCGGCGCGACGCTGTACCTGTGGCAGACAGGTCGGCGCCGGCAGCGCTGGTGAGGGTGAGCGGCAGCGCTGCACTTCGCACCCGAGAGCTGCTCGCAGCTACGCGCTCGGTGCTGCCTGCGCACGCTCGCGCTGCTGACGCGAGGGCCGGCGCCAGGAGCCTGCTGCCGCTCGGTGGAGGCTGGGCCGCTTCAGGAGCCGGTGACACAGCCGATGATAGGACCGGTGACGCGACAGGCGTCGCAAGGACGGCACGCCGGTTCTTTCAGGCAGCAGCGACCTACCAGTGGTGCTTCACGGGGGACGAGTGGGCTCAGCAGTGCTGCAGCAGCCCTCGAATTGGTGCAGCAGCCCTTCGATCGAGCTCATCGACGCCACCGGGCGCACGCCGACCAGCGGCGGGGGCGTGGTGCCGCAGGGCCTAACCTTCGGAGCGGTGTTTCAACTCCTCGTTGATGACGACCAGCTCAGCCACCTCGGGCTCGCGCGGCTGGACGAGGACGTCGCCATCGCCCCGCTATTCGAAGCCTCGGCCACATGCGCGCCCTAGGTGCCACCTGCTCATCAGTATGAGTGCTCACCTATCGTAACAATCGCCGGCCGAGGTGTCCGCCGAACGCACGAGTGAGGCAAGTTGCGTCGGAGTTCAACACCAGCCCCCCCACATGAACCTTGCTCAGAGCAAAAGCTAGAGCATTGAGGTGATACCTCCATCGCGCCCGGGCCTCCAGCGACCCCTCACGAGTCGTTGGTGTACGAAGGCATCGAAATACCAAGACCCCTACTGCGAGCGGGGGAATCTCTTCGATTGGCCCCGGCGCAGCCGCGTGCGTTGCTAGCTTCTGCGCGCCTGGCCCGTGTCGCCCGGTGACGTGGCGGCGCGGCGCTGGAGTCGCGCACTGCCGCGTCGCAGATGAGCCCAAAAGAAGGGTGAACGTTGAACAAGAAGCCGTTGCGGAGCCTGCTGATCGGTGCAGTTTCCGCCAGCATGCTCGCCGTCGGAGTGCACCCCGCCGGCGCCAGCACCAGCCCTCCCGCCTCCTCCGAGGACGTCACAGCCGAGGTCGTCGCCGAGGTCAGCGAACTGACCGGTGACGCGCTGATCGACGCCGGTGCGGCCGGACTGGCCACGACCCCCTTCGCCGACACAGGTGCCGGCGCTGAGGCCGAGGTCGGCACGCGCGACGGGGTCAGCGTTCAGGGCGATTCCCTGACCCTGGCAGGTGGCAACGACATCACCATCGCCCTGCCGATCGCGACCAACGACAGCGCCACGCTGGCGCCGGACGGCACGCTGGTCTTCCCCTCCACCGAGACGGGCCTGCACGTGCAGGTGCAGGGCATCGCCGGTGGCACCGCACGCGTGCTGACCGTGGCGGAGGAGTCCTACAGCCAGTCCGCGACCCACGAGTACGCCTACGAGCTGACGCTGCCCGCAGGGGCGAGCCTGGTGCCCAACGCCGATGGTGGCGTGGACCTGGTGCAGCAGGGCGCGCAGGTGCCGGACACGCTCAGCGCGGAGCAGATCGCGGCCGTCGACCTCGACGCGCTGCTGCCCGAGGTCAGCGAGACCGACAGGGCCACGCAAGCGCAGGCGGTCCTGGACGCCGGCAGCGGCACCCTCGCCGGTGAGGCACCGGTCGTCGTGGGCGCGTTCCAGGCACCGTGGGCGGTCGACGCCGACGGCACCCAGCTGCCCTCGCGCTACGAGGTCAACGACGGGTCCCTGGTGCAGGTCGTGGACACCACCGGCGCCACGTTCCCCGTCGTCTCCGACCCGTTGCCGCTGGTGGCGATCGCTCTGGGGGTGGCCGCTCGCGCGCTGGTGCCCCACCTCGTGCGCGCCTTCGCCGTCCAGACGATCCGCGCCGGCGCCGCCTTCACCATCCGCGGCGGGCACGCCACCTTCACGGCGTTCAAGCGCG
The DNA here is from genome assembly GCF_050871305.1 of Kineococcus gypseus. NCBI lineage: Bacteria > Bacillati > Actinomycetota > Actinomycetes > Kineosporiales > Kineosporiaceae > Kineococcus > Kineococcus gypseus. The sequence continues at coordinate 89,838 of NZ_JBJLRD010000010.1, forward strand.
CTGTTGGCGGCCCGCGCTCGGGCTACCAGTGGCACCACATCGTCGAGCAGTCCGCGGGCACCAAGCGCGGCTGGGACCCGCGCGGCATCCACAACCCGAACAACCTCGTGGAGATCCCCACCCAGGTGCACCAGAAGTGCGTCAACTCCTGGATGGCCCGCAAGAACGTCAACCAGTTCGGCATCAGCACCCGCGCCGGTGAGACGATGCGCGACGCCGTGCACCGGCAGACGTCCTTCTCGACCCAGCACCGCATCGGTGTCGAGCTGCTGCGCTTCTGCGGGGTGCAGATCTGACCGAGCCAGCCCGCAGCGCGATCGGGCACCTGAACGACAGGCGTGCGAGGACACCGGTGCCGCGCTGCACCAGCTGAGACAGCGCTCCGGTGCCGAAGATGCCCCTCCCCGGCACCGGAGCAAGTCACAGCTCTCGGGTGGCTTCCTGGAGCTGAGGGCAGCGCCCATGCCTCCAGCGCACCCACACCCCGGCACGCCACGAGCCCGGCACGCCACGAGCCCGGCGCGCCACGAGCCCGGCGCGTTCGATCGGCGCGACCCGGCGTGCCGGGTCGGTCCCCACCGCGCAAGAGCGTTTGAATGCAGCTGCCAGCTCAGGGCGTCAGCCGATGACCAGCACATCGAGGAGTGAGACCGACATGGGTCGCAAGAAGGCGCCGGCACCCGCGCCCGTCAACGCCCCCTTCACGGCCCTGCAGGACTGGGCCGCCGGCCAGCCCCATGACCTGGCCTTCCTCACCCGGGATGCGGCGTGGTCGCCCACGTTCTCCGAGCAGTCCTTCCCTGCGGGCATCGCCGAGGTGCACCAGCTGTGGAGCACCGGCGCGGACCTGTCCTGGCTCGGCGGCCCAGCGCTGCGCCCATCAGCCACCTCCCCCGCCGCGGCGCACAGCGAAGCAGCCAGCAGCGAAGCAGCGTGGCCGCGCAGCAGCGCAGGTACCGCACTGTCCCACGTCATCACGATCGCCCTGGCCGACGCCCACCGCGCCGGCGACGCCGAGACCAAGGCCGGCTGGCCCCAGCACGCCGAGGGTCTGCCCACCACCGGCGCGTTGGAGGTCTTCCACGACCTGAGCACCTTCGGCACCGACCCCGCCGACGGCGACAGCGCCGCCTGGCTGGTGCGCTGGCTGCCCGAACCCGACCGCAGCGCCTTCGCCACCGAACCGGACGACCTGGACACCCCCGGGTCCGTCTGCCAGGCCGGGTTGTTCCAGCCCGGCTGGAGCACCCCCTCCCCCGAGGACCTGCTGCACGCGCCCGAGGAGCAGTTCGCCGCCGCCGAAGCGCTCACCGGTGAATACCGCCGCGCGTGGATGCTCCAGCGCGCCCTGCCGAGCAGCGAGTACCTCCTGCCCACCACCCACCTGTACGGACACAGCCAACACGGCACCGATCTGGCCCTGACGACCTTGCGCGAAGCCCTGCCCCTGCAGAGCGACGACAGCCACCGCCTGGTCCTGGAGGTCGAGAGCTGGACGCACCTGAACGGCTGGTTCGGCGATGCGGGCACCTTGCAGGTGTGGATGCGCCGCAGCGACCTGCACGCCCGCCGCTTCGACGCCGCCTGGTGCATGATCCGCACGGACTGAGCCGGTGACCACCTCGATGCCCGAAGCGGGCGCCACCGGCGTGGGCCAGGTCCGCTGCGAGCAGGAGCAGCTCAAGGGCCACTGACCGGCCACCGGTGAGAAGGACGCTGTAGGGACCAGTCGCGAGACGGCGTATCGCGGCCTTTCGACCGTTGCCGTGTACCGATCCGCAATCGCTGGCTCCCGAGAGCACCCAGGCCCGCGATGACTCCCCATTCATGGCGATGGCTACAGAGTCGACAAGCCCTGGACCCATCCGCGGCTGCGCTGAGCGCAGCGCAGCGCTGACGAACTGTGGCCCTGCGTGCGCTCCTGCACCCGAGCGGGCAGCAGTCCACCCGTCAGCACCCGCAGCACCGACTCGGGCCGCCACACTGCGCCGGTGAAGCAGCGCACGTGGCCACGGGCAGTAGCGGCTGCAGCCTTGAGCACGGCCGCGTTCGCGGGATGGCGCTGGGGCTTCTCCCCCGTCGTCGGTGAAGGCACCTTCTTGCCCTGGACGCTGCTGGGCCTGATCGCGGCCACCGCCACCATCGCCACCGACCGCCTCACCCGCCCGTTCACGGGCGTGGCGACCACGGCCGCGGCAGCGGTCCTGGCGGACCTGCTCACCGGTGAGCGCGGGGCGCTGGGCGCCTCCAGCGCCTTCGACGTCACTTACGTCGCCTTCCCCGCCGCCGCGCTGGCCGCCGCGTTCAGCGCCCTGCACCTGCTCCTGGCGCGCCTGCCGCGCTCTGAACGCCCCTGGGCCGGGGCGGTCGCGCTCTTGGGCGCTGCGGCGTGGGTGGCGTGGCTGGGCTGGTGGCCGCTGGACGACAGCGGCCCGGCCCACCCCGGCGCCCTGCTCGCCGCAGCAGTCGGCACGCTGATCACCGCCACCGCCCTGGGAGAGGTCACCCTCGGCAGGTGGCGCGGCGCTGTGTTCGCGCTGGCGCCGGCAGCACTGCTGGCCGTGCCGCCGCTGTCGACCTCGGACGCGCTGTGGTTCATCGCGTGGCTGGTCTTGACCTTCGGCGCCGCGCTGGTGTGCCTGGTGACGGTCGGCGCGGTCGCCGCCGTTCGCGGCACCCGCCGGCACCTGCACGCAGCCCCCCGCTGAACACGCTCCAACCGCCACCAGCACACGCTCGCCGGCTGGGGAGCTCAACGGCCTCACCGGCGTGCGCACACGGCGTAGTGCAGGCATGGTCGCCGTCTCAGAAACGGTCGCTTCTGAGATGGCCTGGCTAGGCCTTGACCGCACGGTCATGTCGATGACCAGCACATCGCGTTCGCCGACGTTGCACTGCTCTGCGGACCCGCGCGAGCCTCATCGGGGACTGGAAGCTCCGTTCAGAGGCACTCCAGGGTGGTCACGATCCACTCGTCATTGGTCGTCCGCGAAGCGGTCACCTGCCAGTCGCCGCTCTTGAACAGGACTCTGCTCGAGTCGCCGCCGGCATCCTCCGTCCACGTGCTGCCTGGCGGCGCCTCCTCCGGCGCTCGGCCCACCGGCGACGTGCCGTCCAGCCACTCCTGCAGCGCGGTCAGCGGGTCGGACGCGCCAGGTGTGTCCGCGGGCAAGTCGACGGTGAAGGCTTCAGCGCAGGCAGTCCCACTGGCACAGCCACCCAGCACGGCCACAGCAGCCACCGCACCGGTGACCGCGAAGGCTCGACGACGCCACACGCCCCTCGGACGCTGTGGCCTGCTGATCTGTTCCCTGCCCAGCGGAGCTTGCGCCATGCGATTGATCATGGCTCCGACCTCACGGTCATCCCGCGCTCAGTGCGCGCCTGAGGAGGAGCGCGGGACCATGTTGTAGGTGATCACCGGGCTGCGGTCGGCGAGCCGGTCGTAGAGCTTCCGAGCAGTGTTGGCCTGTCCCGTCGTCCACCGAACCGTGCTCCACCCCTCGCCCGCGGCCATCGCGCGCAGGTGCTCCAGCACCGCACGAGCCCCGCCACGCCCCCGCTGGCTGGGATCGACGAACAGGTCGTCCAGCCAGCACCCGACCGAGCCGGCCAGGGGCCGCTCGAACAGGCGGTAGTGCGCCAGGCCGACCACCTCCTGCCGCTGGTGCTCGCGCAGGAGTAGGCAGCGTGTCTGGGCCTGCGGGTCGACGATCCAGGACCACACGCGCGAGAGGTGCTCGTCACTTAAGGTCTCACCGGCGACCTCGCCGTAGGCCAGGTACAGCCGTTGCCACGCGGTCCGGTCGGCATCGGTGGCCGGGGTGGTGGTCCAGGTGGGGGTGCCCGCGCTGCTCACCGGAGCAGCCTCTCGCGGGGCAGCACACAGTCGTCGCGCCCCTGCGACGACATCACAGTCATGGCGCCGTCCAGACGCGGTCATTATCTCAAAAACGGTGGGTTATAAGATGCCCGGCCGGGCGGCGGAGGTGCGCGCACACCCGCGCGAGTCGGCCTCAGCGTGGCTTCAGCGAGGCCGGCAGCGGCGTGGTGGCGGTGACGTCGATCAACGTGCCGTCGGGCTGCACGCGCACCGCCCCCCAGTACCCCTCATCGATGCAGCCCGGTCCGTTGATGTCGGAGCTGACCGCCAGAGCCGCCACCGGCACGCTCACCTCCCGCACCACCGGAGCGCCCTCGTCGTGCAGGCGCAGGTGCGCGGTAGGAGTGGGACCCCATGTAGAAGTCGAACATGAACGCATCGCCCACCTCCTCGCCCCCGGTGATCGCCGGGTCGGTGCTGAAGGAGCGCACGTAGGCGCCCCGGCACACGTCGTCGGCGCAGTAGTCCACGACCAGGGGGTCATCGGGCGCCAGGGGCGGCTCGTTCAGCGCCCGCATCTGCACGAAGGTCAGCCCGAAGGGCGGGCCGACCTCGGTGCACGCCTTCGCCGAGCCCAAGCCGAAGCAGGCGCCGGCCAGCAGCAGCAGGCCGACGCCGGCGCCGGCGGCCACGAGACGAGTGCGCACGACGCTTGGACGTCGCCCACCACTCACGCGGTCAGGTCAGGCACCGGGGTCGCCGGCGACAGGACGAGGGTGAAGGTGATCGTGCGGGCGGGGTCCAGCTGGCTGCTCCAGGTGAAGGTGCCCGGTGCGGCAGTGCGGACGTCGACGCGCCAGCGCGTGCGCCCGGCCGGTGGGGTGGGCTCGGACTCCCCCACCGGGCACGCGAACCCGTTGACGCCGCGCTGCACGAGCACCTCCGTCTGCCCGTCGTGCAGGACCAGCCGTTCTGGTTCACCGTCGCCCAGGCCCCAGCGGTGCAGGCCGGGGACCTCGGCCACCAGCCAGCCGTCGGGCAGGGCGGGCAGCTGCGCGCTCGCCGAGCCCTCGTCCACGCTCTGCGTGCCGCTCTGCAGCCGCACGCTCTCCCCTTGAGAGGGCTCCAGGACCACGCTGAGGTGCGCGGCCAGAGCGGCCGCCGGGTGCACCGGCTGCGGCTGCGGGTCCGGCCGCGGGTGCAGTTGCGGGTCGAGCTCGCGCGTCGAGGCCGCTGCGGCGATCGCCTCCTCCAGCGCACGGCGCTGCTCATCGCGCCACGCCTGGTGCCGGCGGCGGCGTTCTTCGAGCACCACCAGGTCAGCCTCCTGCAGCGGCGCCAGGCTCAGCGGTGCGATCTGCTCGTTCAGCGCCTGGATCTCCTGCGGCTCCAGCTCGGCGAGGACGGCGCTGCCGGCGTCGCGAAGGAGCAGCAGGCGGGCACCGGCCGCGTCGAAGGCCTCCATGTGCCGGCAGGAGCCGGCGTAGACCAGCAGCGCCAGCCAGTGCGCCTGCGGGTCCTCCAGCGCCACGCGGGTGTCGTTGCGGTGCCGGACCCCGCGGCCGCCGGCCAGGCGCAGCTGCACCAGCGCCTGCACGACCACCGCTCCCAGCTCCTCGCGGCGATCGGGGCGGACGTCGACGTGCACCCGCTCGATCCGGAAGCTGAGGTGCTGCAGCAGCATGGCGCACACCTGCTGCGCCAGCATCGGATCGCTCAGCTCCTGCTCCAGCACGCACGGCACCTGCAGCACTGTGGGCACGGGCCCATGGTGCCCTCCGGCCCGCCCCTTCGAGCGAACTTCCGTGCACCGCTCACTGCACCGTGCGGTGTGCTGTTCAGCGCACCAGGGCGGCCAGCACGGCGCTGAGCACGATGAGCGCGAGCATCCATCCCGCGCGGCGCCACCACGCACCCGTGCCGGCCCGCGGCTTCGCAGCACGGTCCTCGATCAGGACCAGGTAGTCCGTCGCCCGCCGCACCCGTGATCGCCGCACCTGTGATCGATCCTCGGCCATGCCGGGACCGTAGGGCCCCCGCAAGCGGCGGCGAGCCCGCCCGCCGCCTGGCGGCTCCTGCCGCCGCACGGGCCGGGTCGTCGCACGGGCCGGGTCGTCGCACGGGCCGGGTCGTCGCACGGGCCGGGTCGTCGCACGGGCCGGGTCGTCGCACGGGCCGGGTCGTCGCACGGGCCGGGTCGTCGCACGGGCCGGGTCGTCGCACGGG
>NZ_JBJLRD010000110.1:0-1856 GCF_050871305.1 Kineococcus gypseus
CCCCCCCCCCCCCCCCCCCCCCCCCCCCCCCCCCCCCCCCCCCCCCCCCCCCCCCCCCCCCCCCCCCCCCCCCCCCCCCCCCCCCCCCCCCCCCCCCCCCCCCCCCCCCCCCCCCCCCCCCCCCGGCTGTCGGTGACCGGCTGGGTGGAGCCCCTCGACCCCGCCGGCCAGCGGGCGCTGGCGCAGGCGGCGGCCGCGGTGCACCCCCTGGGCGCCCTGCTGGACGTGGGCACCACCCGGGCGCTGTGGCGCCTGGAGGTGGCCGAGGTGCGCGTGACCACCGCCGCGGGCGTGCACCTGCTGGAGGACGAGGCGGTGGCCGCGGCCGAGCCGGACCCCTTCTACGCCGACGAGGGCGAGGCGGTCGCCCACCTGGAGAGCGCCCACCGCGACGCGCTGGTGGCGTGGGTGCTGCGCCGGCTGACCCCGGCGGAGGCGGTGCGCACCCGCGAGGTCGCCGTCGTGGGGCTGGACCGCTACGGCCTGGACGTGCTGGTCACGGTCGGCTCGGGCACCCGCGTGCTGCGGGCGCCGTTCGCCCGCCCGGCCGCCGGGCCGCACGAGCTGCGCCCGGCGCTGTGCTCGGCGCTGGGCTGCCCCTGCGGGGGCCTGGACGGCTGAGGCGGACCCCCGGCGCCGGCCGGGCGCGCGCCGGGCGCCGGCTCAGCGGCCGCTCAGCACCATCAGCGGCCGCTCAGCACCATCAGCGGCCGCTCAGTACCAGTTGACGGCCTTCGAGTGCGACCACGCCGCGCACGGCGTGCCGTAGCTGCGGTCGATGTAGTCCAGGCCCCAGGTGATCTGGGTGACCGGGTTGGTCTCCCAGTCGGCGCCGGCGGTGGCCATCTTCGAGCCGGGCAGGGATTGCGGGATGCCGTAGGCGCTGGAGGTGGGGTTGTCGGCGTCCCACTGCCAGCCGCTCTCCTTGGTCCACAGCGAGTCCAGGCAGGAGAACTGCTCCTCGCCCCAGCCGCGCTCGGCGGCCATCGCGCGGGCGATCGGGCGCGGGTCGCGCTGGGCGCTGCGGGTGGCCTCGGCCGCGGCCGCGGCGCGCGCCTCCTCGGCCAGGCGGGCGGCCTCGGCGGCCAGGCGCGCCTCCTCGGCCAGGCGGGCCTCCTCGGCGGCGCGGCGCTCGGCCTCGACGCGCGCGTCGGCGGCGGCGCGCTCCTCGCGGGCGGAGAACCAGGCGGCGGAGCGGGCCACCCGCAGCTCGGCGGCGGCGGCCGCGACGAGGTGGTCGGGCACGGCGGCCTCGGCCTCGGGGGCGGGCCCGCCGGTCAGGGCCACGGCGCCGAGGACGGCGGCGCTGACGGCGACGACGCCGGTGGCCGCCCAGGAGCGGCGGCGCGGGCGGCCCGCGCGGTGCCGGGCCTCGCGCCAGGCCTCGTGCTGGGAGTCGTGCTGGGGGTCGTGCTGGAGCTGCGGGGTGGTCGGCAAACCGGGCCTTCCCTCGTTCGCCGGCCCACGCCCGGTCGAGTGCGTCCACCCCGCCGGCGGGCCGCCGCCGCCCCGTGCGGGGTGGCGGCCGTGGGGCCCGGGTGGCGGCACGGGCCGCCGCCCAGCGGCCGGCCCTCGCCCGGCGCAGCGGCCGGCGCGTGGCGCCGGCCGACAGCGGCGGGGTGCTGTCGGTGCCGAACGGTGCCCCGCGCCGCACGCCGCGAGCAAACTCCAGAGGGCAACTTCGTCACGCTGAGGTAACAATCGCATGACGATGCGTCGATTTTCATGAGGTATCTCACACGTCCACCCCTCCGTCGAGGGTCACCGGACGCGTTTGGGGGGGGGGGGGGGGGGGGGGGGGGGGGGGGGCGGGGGGGCGGGGGGGGGGGGCCGGCGGAGAGCCCGGCGACGCAGAC
>NZ_JBJLRD010000111.1:0-1854 GCF_050871305.1 Kineococcus gypseus
GCGCCGTCGTGCCCGGCCGCGCCGTCGTGCCCGGCCGCGCCGTCGTGCCCGGCCGCGCCGTCGTGCCCGGCCGCGCCGTCGTGCCCGGCCGCGCCGTCGTGCCCGGCCGCGCCGTCGTGCCCGGCCGGGCCGTCGTGCCCGGCCGGGCCGTCGTGCCCGGCCGGGCCGTCGTGCCCGGCCGGGCCGTCGTGCCCGGCCGGGCCGTCGTGCCCGGCGGTGCCGTCGTGTTCCATGGGGCCGTGCCCGCGCCCGTGGACGTCCCCGCCGCCCTCGACGCCGTCGGCCCGCGCCTGCGGCGCCTGCGCACCGCGCGGGGCGAGACCCTCGCGCAGGTCTCCGCGGTCACCGGCACCTCCGCCAGCACCCTGTCCCGCCTGGAGTCCGGCGGCCGGCGCGCCACCCTGGAGCTGCTGCTGCCCCTGGTGGCGCACTACGAGGTCAGCCTCGACGAGCTGGTCGCCCCGCCCGCCCCGCCGCGCCGGCGCGCCAGCCGCTCGCGCCACGGCATGACGTCCATCCCGCTGACGCGCGCGCCGGGGGGCCTGCGCGCCTACAAGCTCGTGCTGGCCCCGGGCACCGGGCAGGACGTCGAGCCGCAGGTCCACGAGGGCTACGAGTGGCTCTACGTCCTGTCCGGGACGCTGCGCCTGCGGCTGGGCGAGGCGGACCTGCGCCTGCCGCCCGGGGAGGCGGCGGAGTTCGACACCCACGTGCCGCACGCGGTGAGCAACCCGGGCACGGCGCCCGTGGAGCTGATCAGCGTTTTCGGCCCGCAGGGCGAGCGCATGCACGTGCGGGCGAAGCCGCGCGGGCGCTGAGCGAGCGGGGAGCGCCGGCGCGTCGGGTGCCGGCCCCTAGGTGCTCGTCAGCAGGTCCACCGCCACGCGCGCCAGCGGCCGGTCGGCGTACACCAGCCGCACCGCCGCCGGGTCGGGGTTGCCCGCGTCCGGCCCCCGCCACACCAGGTGCAGCCCGGCGCGCTCGGCGGTGGCGGCCGAGCGCGCGTTCGTCTCCAGCAGGTAGGCGGTCACCGGCAGGTCGAAGCGCACCCGCCGCGCCGCCGCCACGGCCGCGCGCGAGATCTCCGAGGCGTAGCCGAGGCCCCAGTCGGCCCGGTGCAGCCGGTACCCCAGGTTCCACGCCACCCCCAGGCGCAGGTCGCAGCCGCCCACCCCCACCAGCCGCCCCGCGCCCGGGCCCTCGGCCAGCCGCGCCACCCAGCTGCCCAGGCCGATCAGGTCCCAGCTCTCGCGCACCCGCTCCAGCAGCAGCGCGGTGCGGGTGCGGTCGGTGTGCCGGCCCGACGGCAGGTGCTCCCACACCGCCGGGTCGGAGTACAGCGCGAAGACGTCCTCCAGGTCGCTCAGCCGCGGGGGCGTCAGCAGCAGGCGCGCGGTCCGCTCGGGGACCGCGGGGTCGTCGGGCGGCACCGGGCCATCGTCGCGCACCCGGGCGGGCCCGCGCGCCGGGCCGGTGAACCCGGCGGCGCTCCCGCACGTCCTACGGGAGGTTGCCCGCACGAACCGCCTGGAGGTCGAACCGTGAGCACCGCCCGCCGCACCACCGCCCCCCTGCTCGCCGCCCTGCTCGCCGCCACCGCCGCCGCGAGCGCCGCCTGCTCGGGCGGCGGCACGTCCGCCGCGAGCGCACCGGCACCGGTCCCCGCGACCACCGTCCCCACGGCCGCGACCACCGCCCCCGCGGCTCCGGCGGCCGCGGCCCCCTCGTCGCCCGCGGCCCCGGGCGGCTCCGCCCCCGCGACCGCGCCCCCCGCCGGACCCGGGGGGGCCCCCCCCCCGGCGGGGGGGGGGGGGGGGGGGGGGGGGGGGGGGGGGGGGGGGGGGGGGGGGGGGG
>NZ_JBJLRD010000112.1:0-1763 GCF_050871305.1 Kineococcus gypseus
TGCCGTGTTGATGTTCCACCCTGAAGCACCGGCCTCCAGACGTTCGCTGGAAGAAACCGGCCCTTGCCACCCACTGCCGAGGCAGGAGTGGAAGATGCTCCTTAGAAAGGAGGTGATCCAGCCGCACCTTCCGGTACGGCTACCTTGTTACGACTTCGTCCCAATCGCCAGTCCCACCTTCGACAGCTCCCCCCCGTACGGGTTGGGCCACCGGCTTCGGGTGTTACCGACTTTCATGACGTGACGGGCGGTGTGTACAAGGCCCGGGAACGTATTCACCGCAGCGTTGCTGATCTGCGATTACTAGCGACTCCGACTTCACGGGGTCGAGTTGCAGACCCCGATCCGAACTGAGACCAGCTTTTTGGGATTCGCTCCACCTCACGGTATCGCAGCCCTCTGTACTGGCCATTGTAGCATGCGTGAAGCCCAAGACATAAGGGGCATGATGATTTGACGTCATCCCCACCTTCCTCCGAGTTGACCCCGGCAGTCTCCCATGAGTCCCCAGCCGAACTGCTGGCAACATGGAACGAGGGTTGCGCTCGTTGCGGGACTTAACCCAACATCTCACGACACGAGCTGACGACAACCATGCACCACCTGTGCACGACCACCTAAATGACGTCCCATCTCTGGGACTGCACCGTGCATGTCAAGCCTTGGTAAGGTTCTTCGCGTTGCATCGAATTAATCCGCATGCTCCGCCGCTTGTGCGGGCCCCCGTCAATTCCTTTGAGTTTTAGCCTTGCGGCCGTACTCCCCAGGCGGGGCGCTTAATGCGTTAGCTGCGGCACGGAGTCCGTGGAATGGACCCCACACCTAGCGCCCAACGTTTACGGCATGGACTACCAGGGTATCTAATCCTGTTCGCTCCCCATGCTTTCGCTCCTCAGCGTCAGTTACGGCCCAGAGACCCGCCTTCGCCACCGGTGTTCCTCCTGATATCTGCGCATTTCACCGCTACACCAGGAATTCCAGTCTCCCCTACCGCACTCAAGTGTGCCCGTACCCACTGCAAGCTCAGAGTTGAGCCCTGAGTTTTCACAGCAGACGCGACACACCGCCTACGAGCTCTTTACGCCCAATAATTCCGGACAACGCTTGCACCCTACGTATTACCGCGGCTGCTGGCACGTAGTTAGCCGGTGCTTCTTCTGCAGGTACCGTCACCACCCCGAAAGATGGCTTCTTCCCTGCTGAAAGAGGTTTACAACCCGAAGGCCGTCATCCCTCACGCGGCGTCGCTGCATCAGGCTTGCGCCCATTGTGCAAGATTCCCCACTGCTGCCTCCCGTAGGAGTCTGGGCCGTGTCTCAGTCCCAGTGTGGCCGGTCGCCCTCTCAGGCCGGCTACCCGTCGTCGCCTTGGTGGGCCATCACCCCACCAACAAGCTGATAGGCCGCGAGCCCATCCCCAGCCGAAGTTCTTTCCACCCGCACTCGATGCCGAGACGGGTCGTATCCGGTATTAGCCACCGTTTCCAGTGGTTGTCCCAGAGCTGAGGGCAGGTTGCTCACGTGTTACTCACCCGTTCGCCACTGATCCACCCCGAAGGGCTTCACCGTTCGACTTGCATGTGTTAAGCACGCCGCCAGCGTTCGTCCTGAGCCAGGATCAAACTCTCCGTCGAAAAAACCATAGACACCTCCCGGGCGAACCCGGAAAGCACCAGATCTTATGACTAGCTTGGTTTGACCTCTGATCTCGAAACCCCCACCCCCTGGCGAGGGAGCGGAGGACCAACACCAAAGGAATCCCCA
>NZ_JBJLRD010000113.1:0-1698 GCF_050871305.1 Kineococcus gypseus
GGGGGGGGGGGGGGGGGGGGGGGGGGGGGGGGGGGGGGGGGGGGGGGGGGGGGGGGGGGGGGGGGGGGGGGGGGCCCGGGGGGGGGGGGGGGGGGGGGGGGCGCCGGCCCGCGGTCCTTGGTCATCAGGGCCATCAGCCGCTCCTGCGTGGCCTCGGCCACGGGCAGCTGACCGGTGATGCGCCCGGCCGAGAGGGTGTAGACGCGGTCGCAGATGCCCAGCAGCTCCGGCAGCTCCGAGGAGATGACGATGACGGCCTTGCCGGCGGCGACCAGCCGGTTGATGATCGTGTAGATCTCGTACTTGGCGCCGACGTCGATGCCGCGGGTGGGCTCGTCGAGGATCAGGACCTCCGGGTCGGAGTAGATCCACTTCGAGAGCACGACCTTCTGCTGGTTGCCCCCGGAGAGCTTGCCGGTCAGGGCCATGACCGTGGGGGCCTTGATGTTCATGCTCCGCTTGCTGTCCTCGGCGACGCGGATCTCCTCGTGCGCGTCGACGAAGCCGCCGCGGGTGAGCTTGTCCAGCGCGGCGGCGGAGATGTTGCGCTTGATGTCGTCGATGAGGTTCAGGCCGTACTTCTTGCGGTCCTCGGTGACGTAGGCCAGGCCGTGGTGGATCGCCTGGCGCACCGAGCGCGCCTGCACGGGGCGCCCGTGCAGGTACAGCTGACCGCCGAGGTAGCGCCCGTACGAGCGGCCGAAGACGCTCATCGCCAGCTCGGTGCGCCCGGCGCCCATGAGCCCGGCGATGCCGACGACCTCGCCGGCGCGCACGGACAGGTTGGCGCCGTCGACGACGAGGCGGTCCTGCGAGGGGTGCCCCACGGTCCAGTCCTCGATGCGCAGGACCTCCTCACCCGGGTGCGACTCGCGCTCGGGGAAGCGGCTGTCGAGGTCGCGGCCGACCATGCCGCGGATGATGCGGTCCTCGGTGACGGCGTCGGCGCGCATGTCCAGCGTCTCGATGGTGCGCCCGTCGCGGATGATGGTGGTGGAGTCCGCGATGGCCTCGATCTCGTTGAGCTTGTGCGAGATCATGATGCTCGTCATGCCCTCGGCGCGCAGCTGGCGCAGCAGCCCCAGCAGGTGCGCGGAGTCGGTGTCGTTCAGCGCGGCGGTCGGCTCGTCGAGGATGAGGAGCTTGACGTCCTTGCTGAGCGCCTTGGCGATCTCCACCAGCTGCTGCTTGCCGACGCCGAGCTGGCCGATCGGGGTGGTGGGGTTCTCGTCCAGGCCCACGCGCGCCAGCAGGCGCGAGGCCTCGCCGTTGGCGCGGTTCCAGTCGATGAGCCCGCCGCGGCCGCGGACCTCGTTGCCCAGGAAGAGGTTCTCCGCGATCGACAGGAACGGCACCAGGGCCAGCTCCTGGTGGATGATGGCGATGCCGGCGCGCTCGCTGTCGCTGATGCCGCTGAACTGCGACAGGGCGCCGTCGAAGTGGATCTCGCCCTCGTAGCTGCCGTGCGGGTAGACGCCGGAGAGCACCTTCATCAGCGTGGACTTGCCCGCGCCGTTCTCGCCGCAGATGGCGTGGACCTCACCGCGCTTCACCGACAGCGAGACGCCCGAGAGCGCCTTCACTCCGGGGAAGGTCTTGGTGATGTCCCGCATTTCCAGGATGTTGTCGCTCATCGGCGCGCCGTCGTCCTCGCTCGGGGACCGGCCGGGCGCGGGGCCCGGCGGGGGTGGGGGGTGG
>NZ_JBJLRD010000114.1:0-1470 GCF_050871305.1 Kineococcus gypseus
AGACGAGGGGGAGTTCCCCGCCGTCGACGGTGAGGGTCACCCCGGTGACCCACTGGGCGCGGTCGGAGGCGAGGTAGGCGACGGCCTCGGCGACGTCGCGCGGGTCCCCGGGGCGTCCGAGGGGGACGCCGGCGGTGGTCTCGGCCAGGGAGACGCCCATCGCGTCGGCGATGTCCTGACGCAGGGCGTCGGCTCCAGGGGTCAGGACGTTGCCGGGCACGACCGTGGCGACGCGGATGCCGGCGGGGGCGAGTTCGGTGGCCAGGGCCTTTCCGTAGGCGTTCAGGGCGGCCTTGGCGGCGGCGTAGTGGGCCAGCGGGGGTGTCGGGAGGAGCGCGGCCGCGGAGGAGACGTTGACGATCGTGCCGCCCGCGCCGGCCTCGCGCAGCGCCGGCAGCAGCGCGGCGGTGACGCGCACGGCGGAGAGGTAGTTCAGGTCCAGGGCGTCGAGCCACTCCTCGTCGGGGATGGTGGAGGCGCCTCCCACGTGGGCGCGGGCGGCGCCGGCGTTGTTGACGACGACGTCGACGCCGCCGAGGACGTCGAGCGCTGCGGTGGCGAAGGCCCGCACCCCGGCGGGGGTGCTGACGTCACCGGTGAGGAAGGTGGCGGCGCGGGGGGTGTCGTCGGTGGCGCTGCGGGCGGTCGCGACGACGCGCGCGCCGCCGTCCAGGAAGCGCTGGGCGATGGCTGCGCCGATGCCGCGCGAGCCTCCGGTGACGACGACGCGCTTGCCGGCGAACTCGGTGGGGGAGGGGGACACTGTTCTGAACATGCGGTCCAGAATACATGTTCTGGACCATTCGTCCAGGAGTTCTGGACCACTGGTTCAGATGGGCGTACCGTGAGCGCATGGCGCGACCACGCGAGTTCGACGAGCACGACGTCGTCGACGCGGCCCGCCGGCAGTTCAACCGGACCGGCTACCACGGCACCTCCGTCGGGGACCTCTCCCGCGTCACGGGTCTGAGCAAGGGCAGCCTGTACGGCGCCTTCGGCGACAAGGAGACCCTCTTCCACCGGGTCTTCGACGAGTACTGCACCGCCTCGGACGAGGACGCGGCGGCCCGCGTCGAAGGGCCCGAGGAGCAGGCGCTGGAGCGCCTGCGCGACTGGCTGCGCTCCCCGGAGGGCGACCCCGACGACGCCCTCGACGACGTCGACGACTCCCGCCGCGTCGGCTGCCTGCTGGCCAAGGGGACGGCCGAGCTGGCCCTGGAGGACGAGGTGGTCGCAGCCCGGTCGCTGGCGGCCTTCGAGGTGCTGTTCGACAGCTGCCGCCGGCTGGTCGAGCAGGCCCAGCGCGCCGGCCACGTCGATCCGGACGCCGATCCCGCGGTGCTCGGTGGCCTGGTCGTCACCACGCACCGCGGGCTGGAGGCCCTCACCAGGGCGGGCGTCGACGCCGCGACGCTGAACCGCATCGCCGACGCCGCGATCGACGGCATCGCCCTCGACCCCTCGCGCGCG
>NZ_JBJLRD010000115.1:0-1205 GCF_050871305.1 Kineococcus gypseus
GCTTTTTCCATCCCGCTGACGAGCGGGGTTGCAGCGGGCATGAGCGAAGCCCCTAGTAGGACGGGAATTGTCGAGATCGTCCGCATTACTAGAGGCTTCGCGTGCTGTCTTACCCATCCGGGTTGCCGGTTCTCATCCGCGCCCTGAGCCTGCTCACCCAAGCGCTGCGTCGACGTCGAAAGCGCATCGGCTCGCCCTGGCGCCGCCTGTCGCCGGGGCGCCGAGCGCTACTGGTGGTGACGCACCTGCGCAGGGGAAAACGCTACGCGCAGTTGGCCGCCGGCTTTAGAAGCCGTTGCGGAAGTTGGTCCATTACTCTGGCGCCTCGCGCTGAGACAGGCGCAACCTGGACGCCATGGCCACCACGACCGGGACGCCACCACGCGAGCTGGTCAGCGATGAGTTCTGGCATCTGCTGGTCCCGCTGATCCCACCCCCACCACCGGCGGTCCACGGGCGCACCGGCCGACCGCGGCGCGATGACCGCGCGGTGCTCGAAGGCATCGTCTTCGTGCTGACCACGGGCATCGGCGGGGCGAAGTTGCCTCCCGAGCTGGGGCACGGCTCGGGCTGGACGTGCTGGCGCCGGCTGCGCGAGTGGCAGGAGGCCGGCGTGTGGGACGAGCTGCACGCTGCGGTGCTGGACCGGCTCGGTCAGCAGGGGTTGCTGGACTGGTCACGGGCGAGTGCGGACTCGGTCAGTGTCCGGGCGAAAGAGGGGGCGAGCTGACGGGTCCGAACCCCACGGACAGAGGCAAGTTGGGCACCAAGTACCACCTGCTCGTCGCCGCCGATGGGCTGCCGTTGAACGTCGTGCTCTCCGGCGCGAACCGGCACGACTCGATGTTCCTGGCCGCGCTGCTGGACGGCCAGCGCGCCGTCAAGGGCATCGGGCGCGGCCGGCCCCGGCGCCGCCCGGGCAAGCTGCACGCCGACAAGGGCTACGACAACCGGCGCTGCCGCGCCTACCTGCGTCGGCGCGGGATTACCGCGCGCATCGCCCGCATCGGCGTCGACTCCAGCCAGCGCCTGCGCCGGCACCGCTGGGTCGTCGAGCGCACCATCGGCTGGCTGCTGTCCTGCAAGCGCCTGGCGCTGCGCTACGACCGCAGCGCGGTCACGATCACCGCGCTGGCGCGGCTGGCGGTCACGCTGATCTGCGCCCGGCGGCTAGCTCCAGCGGACTAACAACTCCTTTCACTATG
>NZ_JBJLRD010000116.1:0-1063 GCF_050871305.1 Kineococcus gypseus
GGCGGTCTCAACCGGTCAACGCAACACCTCCTCGGGCACGGTCGTGGTGGAGGTGGGCGATGTGAAGACGTCCGGTTTGAGCACGCAGCAGCAAGACGAGATCTGGCGGCGCTGGCGCTCGGGTGAGTCGCAGCGGGCCATCGCCCGCGACATGGGCATCAACCGGCCCGCGACGGTGCGCGCCTTCCTCGCCGCAAGCGGTGGGGTGCGCCGCCAGCCGGCGCGTCGCAGTGCGCGCCAGCTCAGCGCCGCGGAGCGCGAGGAGATCAGCCGCGGGGTCGCCGCCGGCGAGGGCTGTCGGGCCATCGCGCGGCGGCTGGGCCGGGCAGCCTCGACGATCAGCCGGGAGCTGGCGCGCAACGGCGGGCGGTGCAGCTACCGGGCGCAGCGCGCTGACGCCGCCGCCTGGCGGCGCGCGCGCCGCCCCAAGCAGTGCAAGCTGGCTGGCTGTCAGCGGCTGCGCGCCGAGGTCGAGCGCAGGCTGGCGCAGAGGTGGTCACCGCAGCAGATCGCGGCACGCTTGAGCGTGGACTTCGCCCAGGACGAGACGATGCGCATCTCGCACGAGACGATCTACCTGACGCTCTTCGTGCAGGGCAGAGGTGCACTGCGCCGCGAGCTCACCGCCGCGCTGCGCACCGGGCGGGCCATGCGCTACCCCCGCGGCAAGCGGCTGCCGCAAGGGCGCGGGCAACTGGTCGACACCGTGCCGATCAGCGAACGCCCCGCCGAGGTCGCCGACCGCGCGGTTCCCGGGCACTGGGAGGGCGACCTGGTCTTCGGGGTCCGGCCCAGCGCCATCGCCACGCTGGTCGAGCGCCGCACCCGGTTCGTGCAGCTCATCGCCCTTCCGCACGGCTGCAAGGCCGAGCAGGTCCGCGAGGCCTTGAGCGCAGCCGTCCAGCGCCTTCCCGAGCAGCTGCGCAGGTCCTTGACCTGGGACCGCGGCAAGGAGATGGCCCAGCACGCTCGCTTCAGTATCGATACCGGCGTCGCGGTCTACTTCTGCGACCCGCACTCACCCTGGCAGCGCGGGTCCAACGAGAACACCAACGGCCTGCTG
>NZ_JBJLRD010000117.1:0-1022 GCF_050871305.1 Kineococcus gypseus
GGGATCCGCTCGGACGTGGTCGCGGCGCTGCGGGCGCTTCAGATCCCGAACCTGCGCTGGCCGGGGGGCTGCTTCGCGGACACCTACCACTGGCGGGACGGCATCGGCCCGCGCGAGCAGCGGCCCACGATGGTCAACAGCCACTGGGGTGACGTGGTGGAGGACAACGCCTTCGGCACGCACGAGTTCATGGCGCTGTGCGAGCTGCTGGGGGCCGAGGCGTACGTCTCGGCCAACGTGGGCTCGGGCAGCGTGCGCGAGGCGGCGGAGTGGATCGAGTACCTCACCCGCGCCGACGACTCGCCGATGGCGCGCCTGCGCCGGGCCAACGGGCGGGATCAGCCGTGGTCGGTGCCGTTCTGGGGGCTGGGCAACGAGCCGTGGGGCTGCGGGGGCGGGATGAGCGCGTCCGGGTACGCGCAGCTGGCGCGGCAGTTCGGCACGTACGCCCTGGACCAGGGCGGCAACGCGCTGTACCGCATCGCGGCCGGGGCGGCGGATGCGGACTACCGCTGGACGGAGGTGCTGATGCAGAACCTGGGCCGGCACCTGGGCTCGGGCCCGGTGAGCGGGCACGGGACGAACACGTACCAGGCGATCTCCTTCCACCACTACACGGTGGTGGGCACCGACTGGGAGCACAAGGGCTCGGCCACCGACTTCGACACCGACGGCTACTACGCCACGATGCTCGAGGCGCGGAAGATCGAGGCGATCTTGGCCGGGCACGCGGCGGTGATGGACGCCTACGACCCGCAGGGGCACGTGGGCCTGGTGCTGGATGAGTGGGGCACCTGGTTCGACGTCGAGCCGGGCACGAACCCCGGCTTCCTCTTCCAGCAGAACACGGTGCGCGATGCGCTGGTGGCCGCGGTGCACTTCGACGCCTTCCACGCGCACGCGGACCGGCTGGTGATGGCGAACATCGCGCAGACGGTCAACGTGCTGCAGGCGATGCTGCTGACCGATGGGCAGGCGCTGGTGCTGACCCCGAGCTACCACGTGTTCGAGATGAACAAGGG
>NZ_JBJLRD010000118.1:0-914 GCF_050871305.1 Kineococcus gypseus
ACAGACCGTTGCAGAAGTTGGTCTGAAGCTCTGGCGTGTCGCGCTGAGCCAGGCGCAGCCTGGATCGCATGGCCACCGACGCCTCTGTTCAGCCTCGTCAGCTGATCACCGACGAGCTGTGGGAGCTGCTCGCCCCGCTCATCCCGTCGCCGCCACCGGCACCGCGCGGGCGCACGGGCCGGCCTCGGCGTGATGACCGCGCGGTGCTCGAGGGCATCGTCTTCGTGCTGAGCACCGGCATCGGCTGGGCCAAGCTCCCACTCGAGCTGGGTTACGGCTCAGGCTGGACCTGCTGGCGCCGCCTGCGCCAGTGGCAGGACGCCGGCGTGTGGGACGAGCTGCACGGCGCCGTGCTCGACCGGCTCGGTCAGCAAGGATTGCTGGACTGGTCCAGAGCCAGCGCCGACTCCGTCAGCGTCCGGGCGAAAAAGGGGGCGAGCTGACCGGGCGCAATCCGACGGACAGAGGCAAGTTGGGCACCAAGTACCACCTGCTGGTCACCGCCGACGGGTTGCCGCTGAACGTCGTGCTCTCCGGCGCCAACCGGCACGACTCGCTGTTCCTGGCCCCGCTGCTCGACGGTCAGCGCGCCGTCAAGGGCACCGGCCGCGGGCGCCCACGCCGCCGGCCGGTCAAGCTGCACGCGGACAAGGGTTACGACAACCGCCGGGTTCGCGCCTACCTGCGCCGGCGCGGTATCACCGCGCGCATCGCCCGGATCGGCGTGGACTCCAGCCAACGCCTCGGGCGATATCGCTGGGTCGTCGAGCGCACGATCAGCTGGCTGCTCAACTACAAGCGCCTGGCGCTGCGCTACGACACCAGCAACACCACGATCACCGCGCTGGCCCGCCTGGCGATCACGCTGATCTGTGCCCGTCGACTACCTCCGACGAACTAATGCAACGGCTTGT
>NZ_JBJLRD010000119.1:0-797 GCF_050871305.1 Kineococcus gypseus
GTGCGGCTGGATCACCTCCTTTCTAAGGAGCATCTTCCACTCCTGCCTCGGCAGTGGGTGGCAAGGGCCGGTTTCTTCCAGCGAACGTCTGGAGGCCGGTGCTTCAGGGTGGAACATCAACACGGCATCCAGCGCCTGCCGGCGCGATCAGTACGACCCGGTCCTCCTCCTGGAAGGGGGGCCGCATAAGGGTCTGGAACGTCGCGGGGGCAGGGCGGGTGGGTGCCTGGCGCACTGTTGGGTCCTGAGGGACCGGACACCCACTCCTCTTGACCGGTGGCCGTTGCGGCCGGCTGGTCGCCAGGGGGTGGGGTCTTCTCTCTGTCGGGATCGCCTGGGACAGGTCACATCGGCCGCGATCGTCGTGGTGAGGGGTTCTTCCTCGCCCGGTCGTGGTGCTGGTGCTTGTCATCACCGGGTGGTGCCTGGTTGTTGCTTGAGAACTGCACAGTGGACGCGAGCATTGCAGAGAACACGTCCTCGCTTGACCGTTCGCCCTTTTAAGGGGTGGGTGGCTGGTGGGGGGTGTTGTGGTGCTTCGTCGAGTAGATTTTTTCTGTGTCTTTGTGGTTTGGGTTCTTGTGCTTGCCCGCCGGCGCCGTTGTCCGCCTGCTCGGGGTGGTGTGATCCTTCGGGTGTTCTCACCTGTAGGGGTTCTCGCCTCGTTGTGGGGTGGGTGGTGGTGTGTGGTGGTGGCAAGTGTGTAAGGGCGCACGGTGGATGCCTTGGCATCAGGAGCCGATGAAGGACGTGGGAGCCTGCGATAAGCCTCGGGGAGTTGGCAACCGAACGGTGAT